>NZ_JARGEJ010000140.1:0-1105 GCF_029211245.1 Robertmurraya sp. DFI.2.37
GAAATGGGAAGGCGGACATATCCAACAATGGGCTATGGTCATGAATCAACTGTTAATTCATGACCACCTGAAGAATCGTGTAAAGAAGTATCTAGAATAACTTACACACTTTTCTTGACAAACCCTAAAATACAAAGCACTGTCGTCTTCTAAAGCGATTGTATCCTCAGTTCTATTACCATTTAATAAAATTGAATGCAAAGCCTCAGCTCTATCTCTTTGATTATAGTGAGGACAAAAAATTTTATTAATAATTTGCCACCCAGAACTTTCTATGTATCCTTCTCCTTCATAATTTGAACGAATTCCACTCTTAAACCAACAGATAGCACCTGCACTAATACCCGCAATTAAAGTTCCGGAATTGAGTGCTTCTTCTAACTTATGGTCGATTTTGTACTTTTTCCAATGCTTCATCATATTAACGTAGTTACCACCACCGAGGTACATAAGATCAGAGGATCTGAATAACTCGATTATTTGACTTTCATTTGGATTTTCATTTATACAACGTAGTACTTCAACTTGACAACTCAATTGTTTCTCAAACGTGTCTTTAAACTCTTTTATATAACCTTCATCATCGTTACTTGCTGTAGGTATGAATAGAACCTTAGGATTTACTTTACCGACCAATTCTACAATCCTCTTATTTATATGAAAATTGTCAAAATGTTTTACAAAACCTCCACCTATTACAACTAACCTCATAACCAAATGGCACCACCAAAAAATTTTATTGTTTTAAATTCTGTTCTAATGTCATTCTTAAACCTTATATCGATTTTAATATAAATATCCAATTTTTAAGATCCTTATTCAATAAAGTCCCTTAAGGAGATTCGATTCACATTCTAATATTTCCTTCTCTTGTTCAAGAATCTGGCCCGATTATGGAATAAAATAATTTTTATAAAATAGACTTTTTTATATAATTACCGTAACAAAAACGTTCATATAAGAAGTAAAGCCCAGAAAGGTACCGACCCCCAGAAGTTAGAGTAATAAATCTAACTTCTGGGGGTATTATTATGGCCAAATATAGTGAGGAATTTAAAATAAAGATTGTTACCGAATATTTGAATGGAAATCTTGGATACAAACG
>NZ_JARGEJ010000141.1:0-1065 GCF_029211245.1 Robertmurraya sp. DFI.2.37
CAGAAATAACACTATGTATTGTTATAATCAGGGAACGGAACCTATATACCTTCAATGAAGCACATTCTCCCTTCTTTTGGATTAGGGAAGGGAGGGTATTTTGCTGTCCGCTACTTTTTGGCAAGCACCCCAAAAAAGTAGCAAAAAACGCTTGGAGTTACTGGTAATCCCATTAATTTGCGTTCACGCAGTATTCTTTCCCACCCTCCCCTTCATCGGAATGACTGTTCTCATTTCCGGTTTACCCGTAGTCATCCGCTATGCGGCTGATTATGGGCAAACCAGAAAAGAGAAGTTCCAAACGTGGGCGGGATTGCAATGGTCATCATCCGGAGCTTCGGCATTGCCGAAACAACCTCCTTCTTCCGTATTGCAGCCCCGTCCTTTTACCGTTTGTCCCGGCAGTCCGTTGCTAACCCGTTCCCCCCTGCCACTTGTGGCAGGGAGATAGGAATACGGTTTTGCAGGCAAAACCGTATGGCTTGTTTTACTTTCCGTACTGCCCTTTTCCTTGTTTTCTGCCTCCCCTAATGTGCTTTTTTCATAGCTCCATCTGAGATCCTTTGTTTTTGAACGGCAAATTTATTTCGGTGGATGGATACGAAAGAGTTCCGGTCTTCGCCCTTTGTCCCGAAAAAAATAACGCCGGACGGCTTCGCTGTCCCCAACATTTTTTGTCGTCCAAAACTTTTCTCAATCCCTCCTTCCTTCTTGTTGTGTGCCGTAAAAAAAAGGCTTATAAACTCAGATGGGGCATGAAAGCTCAAAAAAAAAGTCGGCAGAAAGAAAAGGCCATCCCGGAAAGGGGTTTAAAAAAAGGTCTTTAAATCTAGCTGAAGCATAAGTTTAATTTTAATAGATAAAAGACTATGGCACATCAGAGTAAATATCCTAGTTTAGACAGACAATGGCATAAGATGATGTTTTCTTTCTTTGAGTATCTTCCTATGCAATATCGGCAGGCAACGGAAAGAGAATGGCAAATTCGTAAGATGATATGGAGTTTTAAGGATGGAAAAGCTTATTTGAATATAGCTTGGATGATAGCGAATAAGTTACATCAAG
>NZ_JARGEJ010000142.1:0-1054 GCF_029211245.1 Robertmurraya sp. DFI.2.37
TGAATACTTCTCCTGTATCTGTATCAGCAACAGCAACTACAGCTTTTTTATCACTTCCCGTACTACTTTTGTATTTCTTAACAACGTGATTTTCAATCCCTTCAATTGCTTGTTTCATAAAGGGGTTTTCTTCGTTTTTTTGAAAATCGGTTAATTTGAGTACTTTCTTATTTTCCATAAACATTCTATTTAGGCAAATTTGACTTTCTATATATCGGTGAAAAAGTATAATTTGATTTTCCACAAAGGAATATTTAAATTTCCATTAATACAATAAAAAAGCAAAATATATTTTCCTTTTTAACATCTAATAGGAAAGAGCGACTTTCTAATATGGAAAATCAGATTTTCCAATATGGAAAATACCCTATATTGAGTATCAACTACTTAACTTATTCTATTTCTTAAGTTCTTATTATACCCTAAAAACGGCATATAATCAACTACTTAAAAAATCATCGGTCGGGGAGCGCCCAGCGGCAAGGGGCGGGACCACCCGTCCCGACGAGCGCCCACACCATAAACTTTTTTTCAAATAAGCACACAACCGTTTTTCGAACCCTGCAAAATTTCTTCCGAACCCGAACGGCGTAACACTCCATTGAGTGAAGCTGCCGTTTGGTCGCTCCCCCTTTGGGGGCGGGGGGGGGATAGATAAAGTTCCTCTATGTAAAGTTATAATGGGGGATGAAAGGCAAGGTTCGCTAACCTTACCCCGATTGTTTATGCTTCCCAGCATTCAATCTATCCCCGTTTATGGGTTTCTCTTTCACCCTACAAAGATAACCTCATGGGGGAAAAATGTCCAAGAATATGGGGTAAAAACTATCAAGTCGGTAGAAAATAAGTATCTTTGAAGTACATTTTTAGTAGAGGTACTGGTATGCCTAGACGAAGCAGATAGGCAAAAATAAAGCCGCTGGGGATGTCGGATGTCCGTCAATTAACTCCAGCGGCTTGTATTTTGGTAACTCTCCCGTATCGGTCAGCTACCGTTTGGTCAGCAACAAAGGTAGTACTTTATTGTCGCAAATCCAAATGTTTTCCCCTTTAT
>NZ_JARGEJ010000143.1:0-1038 GCF_029211245.1 Robertmurraya sp. DFI.2.37
GGCAGACCTTATCAGTCGCTCAATGCTTACATTGCGTCTGTAATCATACTCACTTTCTAGAAGCCATTTAAGGAATTCATCATTTGTCATACCATCAGAGGATGTTGTCCTACAGTCATTTCTGTATGTTTCAAGCATACCGTAAAAACGTAATTTGGAGAGTAATTCCATTATTCTGTCCATATTTTTTTCGACTGTTCTATTTGTTTTATTATTACTTGTCATTTTTATCTACGTTTTTAGAGTTAAAATAATCCTTACCTCTGAGATTTCTGTGTTTAGGGGTAAGTTCCGGAGCCTGTCCTTCCATTTGGACATGATACTTTTCATCTTCCCTGTTTACAAGAATACTTTCAAGCTCGTTGAATCCGAACATGCAGGATTCCATTGCTATCTGGCATGCAAGAACCATTCTGTCGTGTCCGAAACGTTCCACAAGACTTAATATACCATCAGCTGAACGTACTGCTTGAGCCGGATATTTTTTGGCTACGGCCACAAGCTTTATGTACTCCTCTACTATCGGATCGATTTTACGTGCCTTGCAGTATACATCATCCATTCTGATTCTGTATTCATGTAGTACTCCGGGAAGTTTATGGGAAGGTTTTTCTGAATATGTGAAAGGTGTATCATCCCTGCGATGTGTCGTAATGTGCCTGAATTTATGATATATCTCCACTGTATCCCCATCATACAGTAATTCTACAGTATCGCCGATATACTCTTTAGGGACACTGTAATAGTGATTGTTAAGCGACACATAACTGTTTCTCATGACAGTTGCCGTTTTCCGACTTTTTGATATAAATCTTGTAGTCGGTAATGTATGCAGCCTGTCTTTCTCTACCTCTATGAAACGCTCCTTACGGCTGTAGCTGCGGTTGTACATCTTTCGGCTGTTCAATGCATCCGTATGTTTCATTATTTCTATGTTCAAGGCTTCAAGATCATTGAATTTCAATCCTGTCATCTTTGAATAGACCTCCCTGTAAAGCAGTCTTACGGCATTTTCAACCAAAGCCTTGTCTTTGGGCT
>NZ_JARGEJ010000144.1:0-960 GCF_029211245.1 Robertmurraya sp. DFI.2.37
CAAGCGTTTCTTTCACTTTTACATTTTGACCAACAAAGCGGAATGGAACAGAATAACGCTTTCCTCGGTAAGAGATAAACGAATCTCTACTAACCTCTCGTATTTCCCACTTCACTACAGGAAAAGCAGCCTTCTTATGACTCGATTGTAAATACTTTTCTTCGACTTCAAATCGTTTAATTGGTGATTCATTTGTCGTGGCATTTGGTTTTAGGTTAGCTGTTTTATCTAACCATTTGCGAACATCTTCATTAAGAGCTTGAAGTGTGGGCTCATGTTTACGCTGCATAAAATTCTTCTTTAAATAACCAACAACATTTTCTACTTTCCCTTTTGTTTGTGGTCGGTTGGGTTTACATGCCTTCGGTACCACTCCGTAGTACGCTAAGAAGTCTTCAAACTTTTGATTAAAACGAATCTCTACAGGTGAATGTTTAATAACAGCTGTTTTCATATTGTCATAAAGAATCTGTTGTGGAACCCCGTTAAAGTAAGCAAAAGCGTTCATATGGCATTTCATTAAGGTTTCTAAATCCATACTCGTTGAAAATTCTATGTACTTCAGACGAGAATACCCTAGCACCATGACAAAGGCATAAATCTCTTTTTCTACCCCATCGACAAGGTATTTTCCTACATATCCCCAGTCCATTTGAGCTTGTTTACCAGGAGGAGTTTCAAACCGTAAGGTTGCTTGTTTTTTCGGATTCTGACGATGTGGCTTAACGAACTCTCGTAGAATCGTCATTTTCCCTTCGTAACCTAGAGCTTGTATCTCCTCAAATAACACTTCACAATTTGTCGTACCTTCCTTTAAACGTTCTAAGATATACGATTTAAAAGGGTCCAGTTTACTAGGTCTTTTCTTACTAGCCTTCTTATTAGGTAATTGATCTTTTCTAGTGTATTTACGAATTGTCTTTGGATCAAAGCCAGTCTTGTCAGCTATAGCTTTGATTG
>NZ_JARGEJ010000145.1:0-931 GCF_029211245.1 Robertmurraya sp. DFI.2.37
AAGCTCACCCATTGTAGCGAAGTAAACATGGAATCCTCTATAAACGGCTTCGAGTCCCAGCCCAATTGCGATATACGTTTTTCCGATGCCTGGAGGGCCTAGAAGAATTAAATTGTACTGTTGTTCTAACCAGCTCAATTCTCGAAGCTGAGAAAGCTGGCGAGCTGTTAGAACGTTTTGACCTTTAAGTTCAAATTCATCTAATGACTTCACGAAAGGGAAGCGTGCCCACTTCATTCTTTTTTCAAGGCTCTTCGCTTCACGTTTTGCTAATTCGTATCTTGTGATAGATTCTAAGAATTCCAAGTAGGTCCATGATGTTTTTTCAGCTGTGCGAAGAAGCTGTGGCAGCTCCTCCGCAGTCTCTGATAGACGTAACTGACGAAATTGGTTTTGTAATTCATGCACAGTCTTATTTATCATGCTCTACCTCCTAAAATGCTTGTATACGCATTTAAAGAACGGGTAGAGGCCTTAATATCAGAATGTTTTGCTGAATGGGCATAAATGGATTGTACCTCTATAACTGGTTCGTCACGCAATGTATCAAGGTGATGAGCGATATCCCGAAAATCATTCGCATTGTATAGTTTCTCCGTCATGCACTTAGTCATCACAATATCCATTAATGCTGGATACTGTTGAATCACCTTGTAGATGATGGAAAATTGGTCTCGACGATACCTCGGGTATCGTTGGCTGATCTCATCCAAATAAGCAGCTGCTTGTGTCTGATTTTCAAAGTAAGAGATTAGACGTTGCTTAAGCTCTTCAACCCCTTTGGAGCGATCACGAGTATGATGACGGTTTTGAATGAGTTTTCCTTTTTCTGAGCTAATAAGGTGCTCGGCAATTACCTCACCATTTACTTTTCTGCGAATGACGAGCGTCTTTTGCTCTTCGCCTGTCGTTTCAATCCATACAAGATTCT
>NZ_JARGEJ010000146.1:0-881 GCF_029211245.1 Robertmurraya sp. DFI.2.37
ATTAAGAAGACAGAAATAGTAGAGGGTAAGTATTGTTTCTATGTGGAGATGCCTGTAAAAGAACATTCCTGCGTGAATTGTGGGGCATTAACGTCTAAGGTACATGACTATCGAATTCAAAAAATTAAGCATTTAAAGCTTTTTGAGCGTCACACATGGATATTTTACAGAAAACGTCGTTTTGCCTGTAAATGTGGGAAAAGATTTGCGGAAGAGAATCCTTTTATTGAGCGGTATCAACGACTATCCATTGAGTTTAACCAAGCGATAAAGATTCGCAGTATCAAGGGGAAAACATTCAAGGAAACAGCCGAAGTTTATGGAACTTCGCCCACGACTGTTGTTCGTCGCTTTGATGCATTAGCGGAACGTTCTATTCAAGAAGAACCGCATGAGTTACCAAAGGCGATCGCCATTGATGAGTATAAAGGGGATACAGAGGAAGGCAAATACCAACTCATTATTGCCGATGCGATGACTAGAGAACCGATTGATATCTTACCCAATCGATATAAGAAAACGATAAAGCGATATTTAAGAACGTACGGAGGGAATGTGGAATATGTCGTAATGGACATGAGCCCCTCATTTAAAGCAGCTGTCCAACAGGCACTTGGAAAACCTATTATTATCGCAGATCGATTCCATTTTGTTCGCTATATTTATTGGGCGCTAGATGGGGTGAGAAGAAGAGTACAGCAGAGTTGGCATGATTACGATCGGAAAAAGTGTAAAAGAATGCGTTACGTCTTTCATAGGAACTCAGAGAAGTTAACGGAAGACGATCGATGGTACTTAGAGCGTTACTTAGGTTTTTCGAATGAATTACGGAAGGCTTATCATCTTAAGGAATGGTTTTCTCAATGGTTTAAAAAGGCGAA
>NZ_JARGEJ010000147.1:0-849 GCF_029211245.1 Robertmurraya sp. DFI.2.37
CCTTTGTGCCGTTTCGCTCTTTTTCAAGTATAGCCTTTCCCAGTCTATCGGATAGCTGTTCATTTTCCCCCTCTAAAGCCTTTATTTTGGCTTTTAAGGCATCTTTTTCCCTATCGTTAACCGTTTTCCCTATCAAGCCGTAAAACTTCTCTGAAGCCTTAGAAATGAGTTTTTGGACGTTTTTCTTTGTTTCAATGGAACGTAGTTCTTTCTGAAGCTGAAGAAGCTGGTTTTGCACGTCCTTGTGCTTGTCTAACGCACTGGATATATCGTTGGATAGTTCCTGAAGCTGTTCTTTCGCACATTCGGTCTTGTACTGCATAGCCGATAAGTGTTTGCGATCAGAAGAAACACCACGTTCCATGCCCAGTGCTTCAGATGCTATGGTTTGGAGTTCTGCCATGTCATCACGCGATAAACGCACACTCTTCCCGTTCGGCTGCGTCCAATCGAAAACTACATGGGCGTGAAGGTTAGGTGTCCATTGCTTTGCGTTCATGTATCCTTCGTCCTTGTGTATATGGATTTGAAACGCTTCAATACCGAAACGTTCCTTGCAGACCGCAGCGAATTGCTGGAGTTCCTGCATGGTGGTTTCTTGCTTGATTACTATTACCCCCTCCCGTATGGGTGCTGCTTTAGTCTGCATCTTCTGCCCAACCGTATCGAAATATCTCTGTTTCGCACTCTCCAGCCGATGGGAGATGCTATCTCCAACCCAGCTTTCATTCAAATGACTAAGTTCCGGACGAACATAGTCCAACTCTTTTTCCCTAAAGTTGTGAATCTCGCTCCCCGGCTTCACTGCTTGTACATGAATACTTGTTGCTCCCATAAGTTAACATTTTT
>NZ_JARGEJ010000148.1:0-845 GCF_029211245.1 Robertmurraya sp. DFI.2.37
CGGTTTTGAATGAGTTTTCCTTTTTCTGAGCTAATAAGGTGCTCGGCAATTACCTCACCATTTACTTTTCTGCGAATGACGAGCGTCTTTTGCTCTTCGCCTGTCGTTTCAATCCATACAAGATTCTCACTCCTTGTTTGATAAGTCCCTAGTGGGACGGAATAACGGTTTGACTTATAACGGATCGTGTTGTCCTTGCTTACACTTCTTGTTATACTTTGGTTATGGGTACTTTCATATGAAAGTAGTGAAGAGACTCGCTGTAAGTGTTGCTTTTCGAGGAGAAACACTTCTGCTGGTCTTTTTTTTGTGGTCTGGTGAACCTGATGGTTTCCAGTACGTTCGAGCCACTGCAATGCTCGATCATTCCAATCTTCTATTTCACTAAACACCCGACTGTCAGCGAAATTCCCTTTTATGTATTTCACTACATTTTCAATCATGCCTTTAGATTCTGGATCAGCTCTTCTACACAAATGAATATTGAATTTACGCTCATTTACATAGCTTTGAAATTCAGCTGTTAAAAGCAGCTGGCCAGCATTTTCACTCACTGTGATTAAGTGATCCTGATCATAGACGATTTCTTCTGTTCGTCCTCCGTAGAACTGAAATGCATGTTCATGACACCTGATCGCATCTCTTGTAGTAAATGGACGTGCCTGCCATTCCATATATTTATGTCTGGAGTGAGCGAGTACAAAGGCAATAAAGTACAGTTTGATTTCTTTGTTGTCTGCCGTCTTCTGTTTGGTTTCACCCCAGTCTACCTGAAGTTGTTTACCCATTGGTTGTTCAGGAACTGCTTCGTATTGACGTACAATGACCTTTTTCTCAATCTGATA
>NZ_JARGEJ010000149.1:0-829 GCF_029211245.1 Robertmurraya sp. DFI.2.37
ATCTGGTTGATCCTGCCAGTAGTCATATGCTTGTCTCAAAGATTAAGCCATGCATGTCTAAGTATAAGCAATTTATACAGTGAAACTGCGAATGGCTCATTAAATCAGTTATCGTTTATTTGATAGTTCCTTTACTACATGGTATAACTGTGGTAATTCTAGAGCTAATACATGCTTAAAATCTCGACCCTTTGGAAGAGATGTATTTATTAGATAAAAAATCAATGTCTTCGGACTCTTTGATGATTCATAATAACTTTTCGAATCGCATGGCCTTGTGCTGGCGATGGTTCATTCAAATTTCTGCCCTATCAACTTTCGATGGTAGGATAGTGGCCTACCATGGTTTCAACGGGTAACGGGGAATAAGGGTTCGATTCCGGAGAGGGAGCCTGAGAAACGGCTACCACATCCAAGGAAGGCAGCAGGCGCGCAAATTACCCAATCCTAATTCAGGGAGGTAGTGACAATAAATAACGATACAGGGCCCATTCGGGTCTTGTAATTGGAATGAGTACAATGTAAATACCTTAACGAGGAACAATTGGAGGGCAAGTCTGGTGCCAGCAGCCGCGGTAATTCCAGCTCCAATAGCGTATATTAAAGTTGTTGCAGTTAAAAAGCTCGTAGTTGAACTTTGGGCCCGGTTGGCCGGTCCGATTTTTTCGTGTACTGGATTTCCAACGGGGCCTTTCCTTCTGGCTAACCTTGAGTCCTTGTGGCTCTTGGCGAACCAGGACTTTTACTTTGAAAAAATTAGAGTGTTCAAAGCAGGCGTATTGCTCGAATATATTAGCATGGAATAATAGAATAGGACGTTTGGTTCTAT
>NZ_JARGEJ010000015.1:0-102198 GCF_029211245.1 Robertmurraya sp. DFI.2.37
CTTCCCAATGTTGATGATGATCAAAAAAGATCTCTTTTAGAATATTTCTGTCCATAAATAAAAAATACCACAGCCCTAATGACTGCGGTAGACCTTAAATTTTTATACTTTCTTATCTTTTAAAAAAGGACAAGTTTTTCACTTGTCCTTGCAGCACACAGTATGATGAAAGATTTCATTGTAGATACCAGTTGCTTCCTCAAGAAAAAGGAACTAAAAGGACTCATAATTTGTGTGAAATGGCTCAAACTTATAAGACCCCTTCCTATAAAAAGTGCTAAATGGTGTAAAAAAACGCTCTTTTTTGCAAAGAGCGTTTTATATCAAAATTCATCCCGGTGAATTCAGATCAGATTTCTTTATAGCAACATTTTATTTTTTATCCAAAACCTGAAACATCCTCCAGATAATGCAGTACCCGAGTTAAAAACTTCCCATTTAGTTTATTTCTTTTTATTGAAGAAGGTTAAAATTCTATGAGACCTAAGCTTATTTGTAATGCTTCGTCCACTTTTTCCATCATCTCGTCATCAAGATGGGTAATCTTATCGGTTAATCGTTGTTTGTCAATCGTTCGAATTTGTTCCAACAGGATTACAGAATCTCTCTCAAACCCATATCGCTTCGCATCAATTTCAACATGTGTAGGCAGCTTTGCTTTTTGAATTTGTGCGGTAATTGCTGCAATAATGACTGTGGGACTAAAACGATTCCCGATGTCGTTCTGAATGACAAGGACTGGACGGACACCACCTTGTTCTGAGCCAACAACTGGGGAAAGGTCTGCAAAATAAACGTCTCCACGTTTAACAATCAAAGGATTATCCCCCGCTTACTAAACGTTCAACTGTGTGTTCTGCCTCATATTCTGCTTGAAAGCTTTCCGAAGCAATAGATAAATTGATTTTCGCCATTTCCATGTAACCACGTCTCATGGACTCACGAATTTGTCTCTTTTTCCGTTCGCGCAAATACATTTTTGTCGCCTGATAAATAAACTCACTTCTGTTAACATTTTCTTGTTTCACATAGCCATCCAATTCAGTTAAAAGATGCTGCGGTAACTTTACCAAGATTTCTGTTGTTGCGCTGGACTCAGACACAAACATACACCTCCACCATCACTACACACCATTTTTTGTACTGTACTACCTTGTCCGTGAGGTTTCCAGTTTTCTCTAAAAGCTCTAAATGAGAAAGTTGTTTCATTCTATCTATACCATATTTTATAATACCATCAATCCACCTAGATGCAAAGGCAATTCATGAATTCTTCTGTATTATCGACCAAAAAAAGCAATTTTTATGCATAAATCATGATAATTCATCAGCAAAAGGCATGTTAATGAAGAATAGCATTCTTCATATCGACCTGTTTGCCATCCTGTATATACACCCTAGGCACCCGATTAGTGATCATGCAGGGAATTTCATAATTAATCGTTTCTAGTTTTTCTGCAATCTCATCGATGGATATCATCTCCCCTTGGTTTACCCCAATTAATGTAACAATGGTTCCAACTGGTAACTCAAAGGGAAGCTTTATCATACATTGATCCATGCATATTCTGCCCACTATTGGCACTCTCATACCTTCAATGAGCACTTCCTGTCCTTGAAGTTTTCGTAACCACCCATCTGCGTATCCAATCGGAAGGGTGCCAATCCATTCTTCCCCCTTCGCTTCATACGTAGCACCGTAGCTGACCTTCTCACCAGGTAAAAGCTTCTTCACATGAACAAGCTTTGTCCACAACGAAAAAGCCGGCTTAAGCTGAAAAGGTAGCTCTTCCTTAATTTCTGGAGAAGGGGTTAAGCCGTACATTGCAATCCCAAAGCGAATACCCTTCAAATAAGGAGCGATGTTTCGCAGCGCTGCTGCACTATTGCTAACATGAAGCATCTTCGGTCTTGTTTGAAAGGCATTGACTAATTCCTCAAACCGTTGCAGTTGCAGCTTGAAATAATGTAAATCTGGGCTATCGGCCGTCGCAAAGTGGGTGAATACACCTTCTAGCTCCATTCTCTTATCATCCATAATAAGTGTCTCAATCGTTTGTACAGTTGGACATTCTCGAACGCCAATTCGACCCATTCCTGTATCCAATTTAAGATGAAGCTTAATTGTTACATCTTGAGCCAATTGAGCTTGTGCCTCTCTAACCCATTCTTCTTGAAAAAAAGTCAACGTAATATTGTTCTTTCCAGCGATATTAATATATTCAGCTCTTGTGGCGCCTAATACTAAAATCGGATCATTGATTCCTTTTTTTCTTAGTGCTAAAGCTTCATCAAGAAAGGCTACCGCTAAATAGGATGCACCACCCTCAATCGCCGCCTTTGCAATTTGGACATCCCCATGTCCATAGCCATTTGCTTTAACAACCGCCATTAACGCAACATCCTTTGGGAGCAAGGACTTCATTTGTCGCACGTTTTCTTTTATGCAATCTAAATCGATTTCTGCCCATGTATCCCGATAAAATTGATTGTGTTCCTCCACCTGTTCCACTTCCTTCGATTCTCCGTACATGCTATAAGACAAATTATTAAACTGAAAGGACAGAATGTCAAATAAGAAAAGCAATGGACCTTAAAAACGTAAACAAGAAGGAACATTCCTGCAAAACTTCCTTTTTCTTGCCGTAGTAGTGTTCGTTTAAGGAAAAAATGCTGCTCATTTTCAAAATCGACAAGGAGACATTTTCCATATCCTAGCTTATTAAAGTGGAAATGAAAAAGGCCCTTCATCACGGAAGAGCCTTTTCTTGAGAAGATTCTATTATTTCACCATGTCTCCCTGAACTTCAACAGACCGGGCAAGCATTAACATTTCTTCTTCTGATAAATCTTTAGATGCTAATGTATAATCCACACCCTGATAAGTCCAAGTTAATGAATTAGAGGACAATGCTCCAATTGTGAAACCGAGATCAACCGGTTCCCCACTTACCGTCGTAGCAGCCATTGTTGTTGGGACCACTGTTGCTTTTTCTTGAATGAGTGTAAAAGATTTTTCCCCATCATATGTTAAAATAACTCTTTTTCCATTCTCCGTATCCATTGGCTTTTCTTCAATAAGCGATACATCTGGAATTTCCGCAGTTGGATATTTAACAGTGAATTCCTTATCACCAAGGTCTGCCATTACTGGTACTTCTAATTGAGCACCTGTCATGTTTTTCGCCATGTCAAAGTCTTTTTTCTCAAAGGTTGCATTGAAATCAGCATTAGAAAACTCAACTGTGACGAGAGCATTTCGATCAGAGTCCATCACTTTTACGGATACTGGCGTTAAATCCTTTTTATTAAGCGTGATTTCCTGTAATGGGAGCATCTTATTATTTTGATAGCGTGTTTTTGTTTCAAATACATAATGCTCCTTAGTTGAAGTAAACTTCGCTTCCTTGTCCTCAATTATATCCTCAACCAGTGATTCATATAAATAAGCTTGACTACTGTTTTCAGGCCAATCACTTTGGAAACGGAAGCTCTTATTTAACGCTGGCGTCAATACAAAGACTCCATCATCATTGCGAAGAATCATTTGACTTTGATCCTTTTGAGCATTTTTCAAATCCACGCGATAGTAGGTAGGTTCCTTATGCCAAATTTCCACATCATAACTTTGAGGCTCAGTCCCCATCTGCAAAGTCATTTGCGCCTTAACTTTGTACCCTTTTAGTTGTTGAAGCTTTCCATTCAAATCCTTCACAACATCCTCCTGTGATTTTGTTCCACAGGCAGACAATACTAGCATTGCCATCAGCCCAGCGAGAAGCAGTACAACCCATTTCTTCATCCTTTCAACCCCTTTGTCTCATTTAAGCGTAGTTAGCTTCAGTGTTTGGAGAGAAAAAGACAGGCATTAGACATTGTAATGTTCTCGCCTACTTGTCTCCCCTATCGCACTATGAATATATGAGACAACCTTCGGGAATATGACGAGCCTTATGCGATGCTTATTAATTTTTTTCAATAACAACCTGTGCAACCACGTATTCTTCACTATGTGTGATAGATAAATGAACCCCTTCATCAAAAGGTTTTCGTATCATTGGTCTACCATTACCATCAGCAGTAACCTCTATATCAAGAAATGATAAATTTTTACCGATTCCTGTACCAACAGCTTTTGCAAAAGCTTCTTTTGCAGCAAATCTCCCTGCTAAAAACTCAATTTTCCGTTTCCCTTTAAGAGCCTCAAATCGTTCTCTTTCGAATGGCGTCAAAATTCGCTCGGAAAACCGCGGTTGTCTTTCAATTATTTTTCCTATTCTGCTTAATTCCACAATGTCAATTCCAATTCCAGTAATCATCAACATCTTCCTTCTCATTTTTATAACTGGACAAACATATGATGCTTATATAAAACTTTTGTTGAAAAGGAGGTCTACAGCGAGCTTCCTTCTCAGATAACGTATATAATGAACATGTATGTAAACGGGAATGATCAAACTATTTCCTAAAACTAAGGAGGTTTTATTTTGTTTGTCCGAACGGAAAGCTTCAAGGAGTTTATCCGCTACTATCCTGTCGTTTCTGTTATTATTTTCTTACACATTATGATTTACGTGCTCACCTCAATACCGGCTATCTTCCCATCAGCTTCGATCTTCGAAAGCTTAATGGGCGTTAATCTTTATATTGTTCAAGGAGAATATTGGCGACTCGTGACACCTATTTTTGTCCACAGCGGCATTGCTCATATGCTTTTTAACAGCTTTTCACTTGTTTTGTTCGGCCCTGGACTAGAAAGAATCCTCGGAAAAGCTCGTTTCATCCTTCTATATTTAGCAACAGGAGTGTTAGCCAATGTTGCCACGCTCATCTTGAAGCCCCTTACCTATACCCATGTCGGTTCAAGCGGCTCCATCTTCGGCTTATTTGGCATCTACCTTGCTATCGTCTTCTTAAGAAAGGAATTAATGTCACGCGAGAATTCTCAAGTAATTTTAACCATTGCGATCATTGGAGTCATTATGACCTTTCTCCAACCGAATATCAACATTACTGCCCATATTTTCGGTTTACTAACAGGCTTTATTTTAGGAGCCATTCAAATTGGTAGAGGCAGAGCATTGACAGAATCAATTCGAAATATTTCATTTCGGCGTTCCAGTTACTCTGCAGGCAGACGACAATTCAATGTAAAGCATCTAATTTGGATCGCTCTCACTTTACTTGCACTGCTCGGTTTGTTAGGAGGATTCTAGAAAAAAAGCGCCTGTTTATCCGGCGCTTTTTCCATCTCTTGAATACCAATGATAAATCGCTAACACATCTTCTTCCTCTAAGTCAACAACACTACCCCCAGCTCCAGAAAGTCCGGACATGACTGTGGCATTGATAGTAGCCAAGTCACTTTTTCGCTGAAAATAACTTTCCTTCATTGATAATGATTGTATTTTGTTTCTTTGCATAAGAACTGTATTCTTCACAATTGAACGATAAGACAGCTTTAATTGATTTCCTTCCTTGTGCCAGCCAGCGTCCCGATAACATAAGTATCCCCATAATGCCAAAAACGGAAGGAGCACAAGCGTTAATAATCCCCATAGTTGAAAAAAATAAAGACAGATAGGGACTACTGGAATCAATATGAGCGTTCCTCTGATGATATACCTTTTTAACGCCCTTCTTGGTGCTGGTGCTATTTCATTTGAGACAATATAGCCTGGAATATTCTCTTCAATGATGTCACGGATGCTCGCTTTTTTAATAAATGGAAGAATATTAGCTGAAGAACCTTCCGTATCTCCTACTGAACCGCCAGCACTTTCAATATAAACACTTGCATAGCCTAATGGCTGTCTAAGCCAATTTTCACTAATCCTGATCCCTTGGATGCGGTTAAGGGGAATGGTCAGCTGTCGCTTTTCTAACAGCCCTCTAGTTACAATTAAATCATTGTCCACCTTTTTTAATATGAAATTCCCATATTTAAGGATCATTCCTACAACAGCCACGATCCATGCGAAAACAAAACCAAGAAAAACAAGAATACTTACAAAAACAACACCGCTTGAAATAATCTCCTCTATCTCATGAAAAACCGTTTCATACGGAATAATCTCCTCGAACTGGAAGATAAATGCAAAAACAGCAGAAATCACTACCCCTACGCCACCTGATGTAGAAGCGAGCAACAGCAATTCCTTCATCGTAATTCTATATAAGATTTCCTCCTCTAGCTCAGGCGCATCTTCTGCTTCAAGGCTTAAATCTGTTCGTCCATTTGCTCGACTTTTTTGAAGAATATCTTGAATTTCATTTGCTTCGCTCTTTGTAATCGCCGTTAATACTGCCTCAGCCTCTAAACCGTTTGATCCGGCTGTTTCCACTTTAACTTTTACGAGACCGAACGGGCGATGCAGGAGCCCTTCTGAAAAATCCAAACTCTGAATGCGCTCGAAAGGAATGTATCTTTTTTTGCGCACAAATAGACCATACTCAATGCGCAGCTCATTTTCCTCAATTCTATATGTATAACGAAGCCAGCTAATGATTCCTGAAGCAATAATGATCAACAAGACCACCCCCACTCCAATGAGCGGAAGCCATCCCATACCTGAGCCTCTACTTCCAAAAACACCAATAAGTAGAAAAGGAATAATTAATTCTTTAAACATTTTAAGAACATTCAGCATTGCCGTTATCGGGTGCAGTCGTTTCGGCTCAAACATCCTCATCAGCCACCCTTGCCAGTTTAGAAATAAACACTCTTAATTCCTCTGCCTCATCAAGCTCTAATGCAGGGATTTCATGAACGGTTGCAGCGGTTGAAACCGTAACTGTCGCTAAATTATATTTTCTTAAGAGTGGTCCTTGCACAGTATCTACGTGCTGAACACGAATCATTGGTACCAATGTTCTTCGAGTAATGAGAATTCCCTGTTGCAGTTCAATTTCCTGTTCTCTTACTTCATAACGCCAACGGCGCCATCTTAACGTTGGCAATAAGAAGATCATTAAATATACAAAAATAATGAGTACAAGTGCAGCAACTGCGATAATCCATATTGGCCAATCAAAAATGAGGGTTAAACCCGTCGTGCCACCACATAGCAAAAGCATAAAGATGCTGTAGATCGCTCCTGTTATCCGCCAAACAGGTAACGCCCGTTCAGAAATTCGTTTTTGTGGCTCTAATAACATACATTATCCTCCTAAAACATAAATGCCTATACCCAGTTGTACTTAACAAGATGGCATTTTTAATGTAACACAAAAATATGATCATAATCTTTATACGAAGGAAGCAGGAATTTAGTTTCAGTTTTGTAGTGTTCTACCAGCTTGTCTAGAGATCATTGTACCATAGGCTTTTATTCATAGGCATTGTTTCAATTTAAATAAAGGAAAATAGCCAGTCTTTCTTGCCCTCGTCCTCCAATTCGAACAGGCCAGTTGTTAATTTTGAATAAAAACGATTGGACATAAAAAACTCCCCCTTAGGCAAAACAGATTTTTATTTTAATCTGTCAACCTAAGGAGGAGCTTATCGATTTAATTCGCTATTTCATGACTTTTGCCACAGCTTCGCCCGACTTACTTATAACTGTTTGATCTAGATTTATTATTGCTGCTTTGCCGTCTTCCACCTTGACCCTGACCTTGGCCTTGTCTTGGCTTGTAATTGCCACGCTTACGGTCACGCGAGTCAAACTTCCCTCTTCTATCGTTGTTTGGACGCTTATCTCTTCTTGATGGAAGCGGTTTTTCTTCCGTTAGCTTAACAGGTGTTGTATCCGGCTCTTTTGTTAACATTTTTAACACAGCTGCTACTACAGTAGTAGCATCCTGCTGCTCTAACAATTCCTCAGCAGCATGCTTGTAAAATTGAAGATTATTAGAATCGATCGATTGCAGAATTTTCTCCAATACAGCTTTTTGCTGTCCTTCTAAAGCCTCATCCAATGTTGGCGGCTTCATCTTATCCATTTTTCTCTTCGTCGTTCTTTCCACAACAGCTAGATAAGACTTTTCGCGCGGAGTGATGAACGTCATCGCCACGCCTTCTTTACCAGCACGACCTGTACGTCCAATGCGGTGAACATAGCTTTCAGGATCTTGTGGAATATCAAAATTATAAACGTGAGTAACACCGGAAATATCCAATCCACGTGCTGCTACATCAGTGGCAACGAGCACATCAATTGAACCTTCCTTAAACTTTCGCAAAACAGATAGACGCTTCGCCTGACTCAAGTCTCCATGGATTCCTTCAGCCATATATCCACGTAAGTTAAGTGCCTCTGATAATTCATCAACACGTCTTTTTGTCCGTCCAAATACAATCGCAAGCTCAGGTGTTTGAATATCCAAAAGCCTCGTTAAAATATCAAATTTGCTCTTTTCTTGTACTTCTAAATAATATTGTTCAATTAATGGCACTGTTACCTCTTTCGTCTTTACGCGAACTACTTGAGGGTCCTTCATAAACTTCTCAGCCATTCTTTGAATTGGCGCAGGCATCGTTGCAGAGAACAACAGCGTTTGGCGCTCTTCAGGTGTTTTTGAAAGGATCGCTTCAATATCTTCAATGAAGCCCATATTTAACATCTCATCAGCTTCGTCTAGAACAACTGTATGAATGTTTTCTAAGCGGATGGTTTTTCGATTAATATGGTCAAGAATACGTCCTGGTGTTCCTACAATAATATGTGGGTGATTTTTCAACGCTCTAATTTGGCGATTAATATCCTGACCCCCATAGATCGCAAGAACTCGCGCTCTTTTTCCATAGCCAATTTTATAAAGCTCTTCAGATACTTGAACAGCCAATTCACGAGTTGGAGCAATAACAATTCCTTGAATCACATTAGAATCCTTATCAATCTTATCAATCAAAGGAATTCCAAATGCTGCTGTTTTTCCTGTACCAGTTTGTGCTTGCCCGATCAAATCTTTATTTTCTAAACTTAATGGAATGGTTTCTGCCTGTACTGGAGTTGCCTCCTCAAACCCCATTCTTTTTAATGATCTCATCGTTGCCGGGCTAATACCTAAATCTTCAAACTTCGTCAATGTTTTTCATTCTCCTTCTTCTTTAGAAAACTGCTTAGCGCCTTCAAACTATTCTAACATCCTTCACGATAATTAGAAAAAATCAACCAGTCATCCAACTAATCGAGAGAAGCTAGGGACTTACGATGGGATGACAAGCCCTTCCCTTCTGTGGAGAATCTACATTTCACATAAATTTCCCCTTATCTCTCATAAATATCTATCCGAGATTCCAACCTGTTATCTAAATTCATTTAGAAACCAAAATGGAGCTAACAGTTTTCTTTATTTTAAAATTTAATTTTCGAATCAATTTCATCCTGTAAGCAAATGAAAAAGCGAGCTTTATATGATTATATCCAGTGGCACCAATCAATAATCCACCAAATTTTTTCATTCGCCGCCTTAAAAAATTGACCCCTTTTAAAAATTACATCCCGCTCTTATCTTTCACCAATAGAAAAAAACTTATTTCAGTATTCTCCATCAAATTTGTTCATAATCCCCCTATAAAAATTGAAATAGCAGATCTTCATTACGGGGTTTATTCAACATAACCATCTTTACAGTGGAGGCTTTGTTATATGCCGGTGTTGATTTTTGGCTCATTTTCCCCAGCTTTATAGCATAATGAAAGGCGTGCGAAACCAAGGTTTCACAAGAGATGTGCCATAAATCGTTTAATCAACAATCTGATTTAACAAAGCGAAAGTGAAAAAAAGACATTCTCCAAGTGGAGTATGTCCGAAATGAAATTCTCGATGACACTTTGAATCAATTTTAACACTTTAAAGAATTGAATGCAATGAAAGGAGAGGAAATAGAACACTAATATTTTATATTTCCCTTGTAAATAGTAGGAACTAATATGATTTGTTGGCGTCTTGAAGAAAATCAACAATTTCACAAAAGAGCTTATCCCGTTCGCTACAATGACAGATAAGATGCTTTGACTCTTTTAGGAAAATCAGCTTCTTTTCAGGAGTTGCAATGTTTTCATATAAATAATGTGCACTTCTAGGCGGGACGACGCCATCACTCTCCCCTTGAGCAATCAAAGTCGGGATGGTCACCCGATTGATCAAAGGTTTGATTGTAGCGACAAGCTTTCTAAATTGGAGGGTAGCGGCAATAGGCGTTTCCTTTAATTTTCTAGAATACCTAATGAATAGCTCATTCTCCTTTAAGCGCCCCTTTAATGTATCCTTTACCATTTCAGATACATCCACAAGCAATTGCTTTGGATTTACATAATAGGCAGCTGCACTAAGTAGAATTAATTTCTCAATAGGATAATGAACCGCTAAATAACTGGCAATTAAGCCTCCCATTGAAAAGCCTATTACATATACCTTATCACAGATTTTCAAGAGATTTTGCAGTTCTCGCTCCGCATGCTCAATCCATTGGTTATAACTTATCCCTTTAAGAGCTAGATGCTCACCATGTCCCGGTAAAGTCGGGACGACGATATGCCAATCCGTATTTTTTCTAATATGTGTAGCGAGAGGCTCTACCTCAGTAGGATCGCCCGTGAATCCGTGTATACATAAGCAGCCGATCAAGGAAAACACCACCTCATGATTAGAGTATCAATGGGGATCTACCTATATTCTACACCTTATTCAACAGTTGATACTAGTGATACACTTTTAAAGTGGATTTTAACTTTGAAACTTGCCTGTCAGCTCCATATTCAAGTGACTTAATTGTTCCGCCATAACAGCAATTTGATGAGATGACGCCGCTATTTCATCAAACGTCTTCTTAAATTCACGAATAAATCCGCTGAGATGATGAAGCCTACCGTCATTCGCAGTTACATTCTTAACTGAATCTTCCAGCATTTGAACAAGACTTCGATTTGTCTCGCGAAAGAGACTAGCTTCTTCAATCATTTGCAGAAAGCTGGTGTCAAACTTAACGATCGTTTCTTGAACAGTACCGATTTGCCCTTGGATATGATCCAATGCTTGCTCCGTCTCACTCGCCAGTTTCCTCACCTCTTGAGCAACGATCGAAAAACCTTTCCCATGCTCTCCTGCTCTCGCTGCCTCAATCGCTGCATTTAAAGATAAAATATTCGTTTGATTCGATATTCCTCGAATCGTCTTCACAATCTGGCCAATATTTTTCTGACTGTCACTCATTTCTTCGGTCAGTACTTTTGTCTTTTCTATCAAATCCACAACATTATCCATCTTCATTAAAGCTTCTGAAATGTCTTCTCTCCCTTTGTCCACAGTAGAAATAGTCATCTTAGACGATCTATTTATGCTTTCGATCTCCAGCAGCAGTTCATTTACCACTTCTTCTTTGTTAGCTATCGCTGATGTCGTTTCCTCCGCTGTGGTCGCCAAAGTTGCCGACGAGTCGTTCAATCGGTTTTGAAGTTCCTTTATCTCATTTAATTTCATCATCGATGACGTATATGCTTCAATATATGTTTGAATCCCTATTTGCATATCAAAGGAACAGAGTCTTTGAAAGGATAGATAATATTTCATCACCTCTTCCCATGAAGAGCATTCTTTTGTTAACAACAGCAGCATTTCATTTTGGATAAGGGTATAGGCGCCAATATACCATTCTGGAAACAGTCCAATATGATTATGAACCTTTCCTATTATTTTGCGGCGGCGGACATACTCCTCCCCAATTTGACCAGAGACCATGTCCAGCAAGTATTGCACTAAGGTTATTTTCAATTTTTCTATCGTTGAATGTTTATTAATAATCGCCATTAAATTTGGCATTTCCTGAAGCTTTCCGTAAAATGCTTCAACGATTAATGGCGCATACTTTTCTAAAATTGGCTTTAACTCAGCAAGATTTTTAATGTCATCATCACTAAGACCAACAAATTCAATTTGCCCGCCGACAGATTGCCCTTTTAACTTACTCAAACCTTGAGAAAACGTCGAAAATAACGGCTCTGTTGTTTCCTCTGCATAGGGCTTTCCTTTACCAAATAGTCGAATTGCTCCCTCCTGCCCTCCTAATATACGTTTGAATGGACATCCACCCATGTTCTTCCTCCTTACCATTCATAGAACTTTAGACCTACATGAAGCCAGTATATAGGAACAAACACGCCAGTTCACGATTACATCTTACAATATTATGACTATTATTTAGAGAATCTAAATAAAAAGGGACATTGCATCCATTTAAGAACTGCTTACAGAGCTTTTGTTCAATAAGAAAAGCGCAAAAAAGCAAGTGTCGAAAACCGAGCGGTTTGTCTTCACTTGCTTGTTCTGCTTTGGATCAGCTGTGCCAGCCTTCTCCACACTAGCTCTGCCAAAAATTATTGTTTTTGTAGTTTCTGTACGATCTCTTCCAGCTTCATGCCACGGGAGCCTTTTACTAAAATTAACGTTTGAGCATTTATTACTTTTTTTAACTCTTGCAGCAAAAGCTCCTTATCTAAGAAAGAAAGGGCTCGATTCCCAGGAAAGTGTTCTCTCGCTCCCTTTGCAATATACTCACCCAATTTTCCGTAGGTAAACAGATAATCAATTTGGCTAGCATCAATTTCTTGTCCAACACTATAATGAAATGATGTTTCTTCCGGTCCTAATTCAAGCATGTCACCGAGAACAAGAATTTTTTGTTCATATCCTGATAAGCTTGTCACCAATTCGATCGCCGCTTTCATAGAAGTCGGACTTGCATTGTAAGCATCATTAATTATTTTTTCCCCACTGCCGCCTTCTACAAGCTCCATTCGCATATTCGTGACCTTTAATGTTGAAAAAGCATCATTCATCTTTTCATAAGGAATACCGAAGTAATGGGCTACGAGCATAGCAGCTAATGCATTAAGAATATTATGTGTACCTAAAACCGGAAGTTCAAATTCATATGGCAAACCATTGACTTTGAAATAACTGCCCGTATCTGTCTGTTTAATATCCAATGGATACAAAGTATTGTAATCAAAGCGCCCAAATGTACTTTGTTTCGCATCCCCTTCAAAACTCTTCAACCTTTCAAACAGTAACGGCTCATCACCATGATAAACAATCAGACCATTTTCCATTAACCCTTTGACAATTTCTAGCTTGGCATCAGCAATTCTTTCCCGCGAACCTAAATCCTGAAGATGCGCTTCCCCAATGTTTGTAATGATCACAGCGGAAGGTCGTGCTAATTTCGTTAAAAACTCGATTTCACCAACACTGCTCATTCCCATTTCGAGAACAGCAATTTCCGTATCGGCTTCCAAACCAAGGATCGTTAACGGCAATCCAATATGATTGTTAAAATTCCCTTCTGTTTTTTGCACCTTATACTGCAATCCTAAAAGGGACGCTGCAATATCTTTCGTCGTTGTTTTGCCGTTACTACCGGTAATACCTACTACTTTTACATCCAGCTCTGAACGGTACTGGCGCGCCAGCTCTTGCAAAGCCTCGAGAGTGTTCTCGACAACCATTACCGGCAAATGAAAAGGTGGATTCGGTACGTCCTTCTGCCATAATGCTGCCGCCGCTCCTTTTTCTATCGCCTCTTCTACATAGCGGTGCCCATCAACCTGTTCACCTTTAAAAGGGACGAATAAATTTCCCTTTTCAATTTTTCTTGAATCAATCGTAACTCCGCTAATTTCAATATTAGCAAATTGTTCAAGAGCGTGATCTACCTGGATCATTTTGGCTATTTGTTTCATCGTTTTCTTGATCACCAAAGCAACCTCCAATAAGAAAAGCGCAAGCGCATCGCTACACAAACATGAAAGAGTCCGTCCGTTTGATCTTCCCGATAAACCGCCATCTACAAATGCGATCTTTACTAGAGGCTAATGTTTGCTTTGCGGATAGCAGCCTGCGCTAGACCATTCTCAAATTCTCATATTTATTTGTTGTAAAGAATTATAAAACATAAAAAAATATTACCTTAAAACTTAGAAGGAATATTTAATTTTTTGTTTTTCCTCATACCTTTCAAGCCCAAGCTCAACAAGACGTTCAATAAGCTCTGGATAGTCTACACCGGTATGCTTCCATAGTAGTGGAAACATACTAAAAGGAGTGAATCCAGGCATTGTATTTACTTCGTTAATGTACGCCTGCCCATCTTTCGTAAGGAAGAAATCCGCTCTTACCAAGCCAGAACAATCAAGAGCTTTAAACGCTCGCAAAGCCAGTTCCTGAAGGGTCGCATATTCACTTTCCGTAATTTCTGCTGGAATGATTAAAGCAGTATTGCCATCCTCATACTTTGCCTTATAATCATAAAATTCAACCTTTGGAATAATTTCGCCTGCAACCGAACATTGTGGTTTATCATTCCCTAAAACACCAAGCTCTATTTCTCTCGCCTCGATCCCTTGTTCAATAATGATCTTTCGATCGAACTGGAAAGCTTCCTCGAACGCCCCTGCCAGTTCTTCACGATTTGAACATTTACTGATCCCGACACTCGAACCTAGATTGGCTGGCTTCACAAAACAAGGATAGCCTAGCTCCTCTTCAACCACCCCATATGCTTTTTCCCGATTCTGTTCCCATTCACTGCGGATAAACCACACATAATTCACTTGTGGGAGTCCTGCTTGTGCAAAGATGTTCTTCATAATAACCTTATCCATTCCTGCTGAAGAAGCTAAAACACCGTTACCTACATACGGGAGATTTAAGAGCTCCAACAAACCTTGAACCGTTCCATCTTCTCCATTTGGTCCGTGCAGCAGTGGGAAAATAACATCAAATGAGCCTTCGCTTTGCTCAGCTTGAAAAAGCGTTGGTGCCAAAGCCGTTGGGGGTAGAGCTTCTCCGTGGGAAAATTGAAGTGAGGCCACACTCTCAACTTTTCCATTTAATAATGGTCCCTTAACCCACTCTCCATTCTCAGCAATATAGATAGGATGAATATCAAATTTATCATGGTCTAACGCATTTATAACTGCAAGTGCTGTTTGCAAGGAAACCTTATGCTCCGCTGATTTCCCGCCATACAATAACCCTAATTTTCTTTTCATCAGACGTTCCTCCATTTTTCAGCCGAGCACTACAACTCTAGCTATTCTTAACTTATACCTTCTTTCAAACCTTTCTCTATTTTATCACTTAATCAAAAAAGGACGAGGGTAAGAAGCAATATTTTTAAGTATTTTTTATCTTCATTCTCATATGTATGAAAGTAAATGCTTGCTTTACACCTATTATACAACCAATTTTGTTAAGGAAGCGAATAACAACGATAAGGAGGATTTTAAACAAAAGTAAATTATTTGAATAAATAGAATAATTTAATTTTACTGAAATAATTTTTCCCTCTTAACAGATAGAAAAAAAGAATGTATAATCAATCCATCATACAAAAACACCTGTTTTTCTTAGGAGGACATTATGAAAAAGATCGGATTACTTCCTCGCATTATTATTGCGATTGGACTCGGAATCATCATCGGTTATATCTCACCTGAATGGCTTATTAAAATATTTGCAACCTTTAACGGATTATTTGGGAATTTCCTCGGTTTTGCTATCCCATTAATAATAATTGGTTTCATTGCGCCTGGGATCGGTACGATGGGACGCGGGGCTGGAAAACTTCTAGGGGTAACAGCAGGACTTGCTTATGGTTCGACAATTATTGCCGGACTTGTAGCGTTTCTTGCTGCCAGTATACTCTACCCTGCTCTATTGAAAAATCAAAGCTTTGCCTCATTTGCAAATCCGGAAGAAGCTTTATTATCAGGTTATTTTCAAGTTGATATGCCGCCAATCATGGGAGTGATGACAGCTTTACTATTAGCCTTTACTTTAGGACTTGGCATGGCAGCATTAAAGAATAATGCTTTGCTTCACGTCATGAATGACTTTCGGGCCATTGTTGAAAAATTAATTGAAAAAGTGATTATCCCATTGCTTCCCATTCACATTTTCGGGATATTCTCCAATATGACCTTTGGCGGTCAGGTTGGCGACATCATGAGTGTATTTGCTAAAGTGTTCGTCATGATAATTGCACTCCATATTCTCTATTTGGTGCTGCAATATTCCATAGCAGGCACGGTCTCAAAGCGAAACCCTTTTCGCTTATTAAAAGATATGACACCAGCCTATTTTACAGCGCTTGGAACACAATCTTCTGCATCTACGATTCCAGTCACTTTAATGCACACCAAAAAGATAGGAGCACGTACAAAAACGGCGGATTTTTCAGTACCATTACTAGCTACGATTCACCTATCCGGTAGTACAATTACTCTTGTCAGCTGTGCGATTGCCGTGATGATGCTACAGGGGCAAACCATCACTTTCACTGCGATCCTTCCATTTATTTTAATGCTGGGCGTCACAATGATTGCTGCCCCAGGTGTACCTGGAGGTGCGGTGATGGCAGCACTTGGATTATTAGAAACAATGCTAAGCTTCGATTCCACGATGCTATCGCTGATGATCGCTTTATACTTGGCACAAGACAGCTTCGGAACTGCTTGTAACGTCACTGGTGATGGAGCTCTCACAGTCATTGCCGATAAAATATCTGGACAGGACGCTCCGCCAGAGCAAACCGAAATAGCTAGTTAAATAACTGTAGAAACATACTCTAAATGTTTTGCTCAAAAACGCAGGCATAAACGAGAATGATTGATCCTTTTCATCATACTCGTTTTCAAAGCCTGCGTTTTTTATTTGCTAACAACGACTTATGACTCATTCGAGTGAAACGAAGGTTTCACTCGCCTTTTAGTTATGTTGAAAGGGGAGAAAAGGGAATCAAAATCAACATCTACATATAACAAATCTATAGATACGGTCAAAATTCTTGAGAATAATGTTACATAAATATATAATAAAATAAGATTATGTTACATTAGATCAAAGCTATAGATGAGGTAAAAATAGGAATTCTCCACTTAACATACCAAAATTACTCGAAAGCCTGTTCTTCCCATAATGATTAGTGCCGACATCAAAAGCACAGAGTTGACTGTTCTTCGTGTTCGCGATGTTTGACAGATGAAGCATTGTTTGGCGGCTTCCTTTGTCTACTACTTTCGAAATCCCTCTCATCTGCTTTATTTAAACAGTCCGTGAAGCAGGCTTGACTACTTATATAAGACATAAAAAACAGCTTATTCTATTTTGAGGCAGAATAATAAATAAGACTGCGAAGCATTCTGGAATAGAAGAGGCTGTCAGTACGACTGTTAAAACAAGCTTTGATTATCGAAGAAGAACTCTCCCTCATTCATACAACCGTATTCGAGTAACGCTTTGATTAACGAAAAACATTCTATCCGGTGATGTTAAATACAAGCCATTAATGTTCTTCTTTAGTCAAGCAAACGCCCTATCCACATCGATCTTTTTAGAAAGAGAGCTGATTTTATGACAGTAACAGATTCTTTTATTCTTCTAGCAGCCACATTTTTGATAATTGGGGTATTAACAACAAAGTTCTCATCCCGCCTTGGCGTCCCCTCCCTCGTTCTCTTTATTATGGTTGGGATTATTATGGGCAGCGATGTTTTAGGAATTATTTATTTTGATAATGCACAGCTCGCCCAAACGATCGGGATATTAGCCCTCATTATCATCCTCTTTGAGGGTGGGATTCAAACAAGCTGGAAATCTGTTAAAAGTGTTATCGTTCCTTCCTTATCCCTCGCAACATTAGGGGTATTGCTTACATCAGGAGTAGTGGCTGTTGCTGCTAAATTCATTTTAGACATTGGCTGGTTAGAATCGATCCTCTTTGGCGCGATCGTCGGTTCAACCGATGCTGCTGCGGTGTTCGCTGTACTAAAAGGGCAAAATATAAAGCCGAAAATTGCTGCCACTCTAGAGGCAGAATCCGGTTCCAACGATCCGATGGCCGTATTACTAACGATTTCTGCCATTGAACTCATTTTAAATCCAACCGCAAGTATAATTAATATGATCGGCCTCTTTTTAGTGCAAATCATCGTTGGTCTGCTTCTCGGTTTACTTTTTGGAAAATTGGCTGTTTATGCCTTGAACCGAATTAATCTTGATTCAAGTGGGCTTTATCCGGTATTCGCCATTTCTTTTGCCCTGCTCACATATGGGATTACTGCATTTCTAAATGGAAGTGGACTACTTGCCGTTTACATTGCTGCCATCATCATCGGAAACGCGGAAACAATTGCGTACAAACACTCTATTTTTCGTTTTTCAGAGGGATTTGCTTGGATGATGCAAATCTTAATGTTTGTAATCTTAGGATTACTCGTTTTTCCATCACATCTTTTCACATGGGATATCCTCTCTAAAGGCTTAACAATGTCCCTTATTCTCATGCTGATTGCACGTCCGATCGCTGTATATCTTTCTACGTTAAAGATGGGATTCTCTCGAAACGAAATTATATTCCTTTCTTGGGCGGGGTTAAAAGGTGCGGTCCCAATTGTGCTCGCAACGTATCCACTCTTAGCAGAAGTTGAAGGAAGCAACCTCATCTTTAATGTCGTATTCTTCGTCGTGCTAACAAGCTGTCTTGTTCATGGATCGACCATTACGTTATTGGCCAATAAGCTTGGGCTGACTGGACCGAAAAAAACAACTCCGATGCATACATTGGAGCTAGTTTCACTCGGAAAAGCAGATGCCGAAATGTTAGAATATGAAATTGAAGACGATGCTGATGTGGTAGGTAAGACACTCATTGATATTCCTTTCCCAGAAGGAGCATTGGTCAATGCGATAATTCGTAATGAACAGCTTGTTACACCTACCGGGAACACCGTTATTGAAGCTGGAGATTTTCTCTACGTGTTAACTTCAAGAAAAAACACAAGTAAAATCAAAAAGTTATTAGAAAAGAAAAGCACAGCAAAAGTAGTTGATGACGCAGAAGTGATGTAAAATAACAAAAGCACAGTGCGCCTTCGAAGTAATGAAAGCTCGAAGGTGGCCTGCAGCAAGCTTCCTTCATGTCACCTAAGCACAGACAAAGAACGACGACTCTTGACTAAAGGCAGAAAAATCCCACAACCCCAATGCGATTTTTACTCAAATCCGCATTGGTTGTGGGATTTTAATAGTGAAAATTTCCATGACCTTCCTAAAACAAATGCTTCTCCTCTTTATGAGCGAGATCCCCTTCAAGGAGCAGCGTTCGCTTTCCATCCTTTATTGTGATAGTGGTTAAGCTGGTTCCTTCAATAAAAGGTGGCTCCCACACAAATTCCAAAGAACGACCCTTCAAAATCGTCTGGAGAACCTTAATAACAACCCCGTGGGTAACAACTAAGACATTTCCATTCTGATGTGTTTTTTCAAGATCCTTAAGAATAGAATCCACTCTCTGCTTTACATCAACAAAGCTTTCTCCAGTTCCCTTAAAAAGGTGAGGCTTCTCTTCATATAGAAAGTGCAAGTCTGGTTCAGTTTGTTTTATTTCCCCAGTCGTCCGCCCTTCCCATTCACCTAAATGAATTTCCATTAATCTTTCATCTGTTTTCAAAGGTAAAGCCCGATTGCCCATAATGAGCTTTGCTGTTTCTACAGCTCGCTTGCTTGGACTTGCATAGACCATGTCAAAGTCTGTGTTCTTCAGCCTTTCTCCTAACAGTTTTGCATCTCTGACACCGTTTGCTGTTAAATTGGAATTCAGCCGTCCCTGCAGTCTTTTTTCCACATTCCATTCCGTCTCCCCATGCCTTGTTACAAATAGCTTCAGCAACTGTCTCCCTCCTTACTTTAAAAAATGAAAATACTGCCCTGCAATACTAACAAGCTCACTCTCTTTTTCTTTCGGATACATTAATAAAAAGCTAGTCGCCGGACCTCCTGATTTAAAAAAGTCAATCCCATCAGATGTTTTGACGAAATTTAGCTTCTCCAGTTCATAGGCTATCCCTTTCGAACCAATTGGCCATACCGTCACGTCCTCTCTTAAACTAAGCTGATAAAAAAGAGATAGTGGTGCCACTTGATCGGCAAATTCCATTACTTCATTTCCTACTAACGGCAAACCAATAAGAGCAACTTCAGACGACTCTGGTAATCTATTTATTTCTGTTGCCATGCCAATAACATTCAGTCCAACGGCTGACTGCATAAGTGGAAAATTGCTTTCCGTGCTCCCTGTAATTTGTATGTCCCTTATCCCTAACTCTGACAAACCTTTTTCCACCCCCGCAACTAATTCCTCCCACTCGTCTTCACCGCAAAAATTGTGAATGGCCACAGCAAAAGGTTTCGCTCCCGCCGCTAAACACTCCATTACTGCTACTCGAAAAGAAAAATAGCCAACTATGTCGTAGGCTACCTTTACAAGATCATGTCCCTTCATGCCAATTCCACCACTATTATCTGTTGTGATTACGAGGGAATCTTGTTCACCGATGGGAATGACAAGGGCATTTCTCATCCCTTTACCGCCCCTTTATCATACACACCCTTAAAAAAAGAATGTAATCTTGGAATTAAAAGAAGAGCAACAACAGTATTCACTAACGAACCAATCAATAAAGAAGGTAACAGGGCACTATAGAAGGCCAAGCCATAGAAATAAATAAACGGAAGTGGGGCAAGAACCGCGTTTCCGAAAACAAAGAAAACGCTTGCCAGCCACTTTCTTTTCCACAAATACGCAAAACTAAATGCCAGAACTCCCATTTCTACTGCTACAATGAAGTGCAGGGGACCCATAGGCATTCCGCCTAAAAGTGCAGAAACAAAATGACCAAAGGCAGCCACAATTGCTCCTGGAGCACCGCCAAAAAAGACAGCTGCAAGTAAAGCCGGAAATGCATCTAACGCTACACTTCCAATGATCGCTGGAATTTTTATACTCGCACCAACAACAGAAAGGCCAATAAAAACAGCAAGGAGACTAATTTTCCTTCCGTTCATCTTTGCGCTTCCCTCCTCTAAACACATTCGCACTTCTTATATATTCAACGTCCTTGACATTCAAACGGAAATTAATGACACGTGCTAAGGCAAAGAAGTAATCGGAGAGCCGATTTAAATATTGGAGACAGACTGTAGGCGCAGTATCATCCGCTTTTATTAAACTAACCACTAATCGCTCAGCTCTTCTTGTAACCGTTCTGGCAATATGAATGGTCGCAGATGCCTTAGCTCCACCTGGCAGGATAAAGCGCTCTAATTCAGGTGCTTCAGCAATAAGTTCATCAATTTTTTCTTCTAAATAAGCAATTGCTTCTTCCGTTAGTTTTGGTTCGCGTTTTTTCGTAATATTTGCTAAGTCGCCGCCACAATCAAACAACTCATGCTGAATCTTTTCAAGATCCAAAAGAACATCCTTAAACAAGGTTGCATCCAATTCGGTTACAGCCTGACCGACAAAGCAATTCACCTCATCTACTGTTCCATACGCTTCAACACGAATATCATCTTTGTCAACTCTTCCGCCAATAATGCTTGTTTGTCCTTTGTCACCCGTTTTAGTGTACAATCTCATTTTGAATCCTCCTTAATCGTTTGGTTTATGCCATACCAAATCACATCGACCCGCTCACAAAGACCAGTTAAATCTTGATAGATCCAGCCTGTACGATCACGCCAATCTCGATCCGCTTTTTCCATTGGAACAATTCCTTTTGAAATATCTGTTCCAATAAAAATTACCTTACGGGATGCATCTTCTTGCTCCCACCTATGCCATATTGCAAATTGACTCAGCCATTCTTCACGAGAATTCGAGCTTGCCTTCACCCACTGCTCCAACCCCTCTAAAACAACATGAGCAACATGAACATTTTGAATAAACGGTTCTCCCTTATAAGCTGATATCCATTTTGCTTGCGGGAATCGAGCTTTTACCCATTTTGCTTTTCCATTAAAGGCACCTCCCGTAACGAAATGCATCGGTTCCCCCTCCTTAACTGCTCCACATCAAATAACAGCTCATAACCAGTGCCATGAACAATGCGCCAATCCCAAAACGGTTTCTGTATGGGGGCAAATCGACTTAATAAATATTTAATAACTCCACCATGGGTAACGATAAAGGGACGCGCTCCATCTTCCTCATGCACATATCGGCAGATTCGTTCCCAGCCTGCGTCAACTCGATTGGCAAATTGCTCGAAAGATTCTCCATTTGGTGGAGCATGAATAACTGAGTTCTCAAGCCACTTTTGATAGCTTATGTCATCCTTTAATTGTTCATAGGTCTTTCCTTGAAAATCGCCAAAGTGCATTTCTCTAAATTCCATAACGGTTTTCGGCTCCACTTTAGGAAATAACAGCTTTATTGTGTGTAAACAGCGATTTAAGTCGCTGCATACATACAAATCATAGGCTTGCTCATCTAGTTGATAGGAAGAAAGCTGTGTAATCGCCTCCATGCTTAAAGGTGAATCATTCCAGCCCATATATTGCTTCCTTCTATTTCCCTCTGTTAAACCATGGCGAAATAATGTAATAACCACAGTACCATCCATAACATGATTTCAGTCCCTTCCACTGAAGCTCCAAGTACATCCCCTGTAATGCCTCCGAACCATTTCACCACTTTGACACGAATCAAACCATAACAGAGAATGGCAACGCCAACGAGTATAATGAATGGAAGTATGATCCCACTCCAGCCGCTAATAAGGATAGCGGCAATTATGACAAAATAAACTGGATATCCAACTAACGAACGTTTATTTCCCGCTTCCTGAAAAAGAGCAGCCAAACCATCCTTTTTAGCTGAAGGAATCGTCACCAACACAATGCCCATTACACTTTTCCCAAGAAACGGGATAAGCATGATCAAAAAATAACTGGCATACGTCATTGAAGCTAGAATCTCATAAATAAATAAAAATCGACCGCTTAATAAAACAAGAACCGATAAAACGCCAAAAGCACCTGTTCTTGGGTCCTTCATAATCTCTAATCGCTTAGCCTGATCTTGATAGGAGAAGAACGCATCACTAGCATCCATCCACCCATCGAGATGGATGCCACCAGTCATCACGATAATCGCAAGCCAGAGTAAAAATGCAGTTGCTAAAAGCGAAAGTGGTGAATAATTGGTTAAAAAATACAGTAATGCACTATAAAAAATCCCTTGCAGTAAACCGACAAGCGGAAATGTTTTAATACTACTCTTTAAATGTTGATGATCGAGAGGGAGGGCGGTGCGAATCGGTATCGCAGTGAAAAATTGCAAATTCAATAGGAAGCCTTTTACAAATTTCACCCTTCTGTCCCCCAACTGCTTACGATTCTTTTAATTTTGTCCCAATCCATATAGTCCTTTAGCTTGAGAGCTAATTCATCGTATTTCAATTCCTTTAAGTCCTGGCGGTATAATATATTTTTTGTTGGAAGCTGCTTGCTTCGCCGAATTTCATTTAACCAAAAGTTTCTAAACTCATCATTGTGAAAAAGATGATGGACATACGTTCCAATTGTTTTTCCATCTTCACTATAGTAGCCCTCTTCTTTTCCATCCTCTAAAATTAAAAAGGGGCTCCCTTTCTCGATCGGTTCCGTTACGCCAAGATGAATTTCATAGCCTTCAATCGGCCGACTGCCTTTGACTTTTATTGATGGGGCATATCGCCCTTTAAAGCGCACTGTTTTTTTGTCTGCTGTAAATACCGTGGTACTCGGAATCATCTGAAGTCCCTTTAAACGATTGCCAACAACACCTGTGTCAGAACCTGCCACATCAACAATTTCTTGACCCAGCATCTGATATCCGCCACATAAGCCAACGATCCGACCACCATTTTCTACATATTCGGTCAAGCGCCCAGCTAGTCCTGACTCCAGCAAATACGTTAAATCATTGATTGTGCTTTTCGTTCCTGGAATGATAACCGCATCAGGCCGACCAAATTGGGACAGATTCTTAATAAAGCGCACACTCACATCCTCTTCATCATAAAACGGCTCAATATCACTGTAATTAGAGATGTAAGGTAGATGAATAACAGCGATATCAATATCGCCATTCCCATTTCGATTCGTTTGAATCGACAGAGAATCCTCCCCGTCAATCATGTGATTGTGAACATAGGGCAATACCCCTAAAACCGGCACCCCTGTTCTGTCCTCTAGCCACTTCACTCCATCCTCAAAAAGGCTCATATCTCCACGGAATTTATTAATAAAAATTCCTCTTACTCGCTTTCGCTCGTCTGGGGCAAGCAATTCCAATGTTCCAACCACATTCGCAAATACTCCACCTCGATCAATATCCGCAACAAGGATGACTGGGACGTCGGCAAGCTCCGCCACTTTCATATTGACAATTTCCCGATCCTTTAAATTGATTTCAGCCGGACTTCCCGCTCCTTCAATGACCAATACATCAAAGCTTTCCCCTAAGTGCCCGAGAGCCTTTTTAATAACCTTTATTCCTTCTTCGTAAAAATGAGCACGGTACCCTTTGCCCGATAAAGTTTGTACCGCTTTTCCTAGCAAGACAACCTCTGACTGCATATCCGATCTTGGCTTCAGCAAAATGGGATTCATCCATACAGTCGCTTCCGTTTTCGCCGCCTCGGCTTGAATGCCTTGGGCCCGTCCAATTTCTTTACCATCCACTGTCACATATGAGTTATTGGACATATTTTGAGACTTAAAAGGAGCAACCTTTACTCCTTCGAGGGCAAAGAGCCGGCAAAGAGCCGTCACAACAAGACTCTTTCCTACATCCGAAGCTGTACCTTGAATCATCACACCTTTCATACCATTTCCTCCTTCATTACAATAGGAATTCCAGCTTCCACTAAATAAGCCTTTTCGGACCGGGCAACAAGCGTTTGATGCAAATTCCCGATCATTCTACTATATTCCAAAACAAGCTTATTCCCATGGTTAATCCCTTCCCACAATACTTCATTGCTCACTAAAATCAGCTCAGCACAGTGGTCTTGGATCTTTTCTATCCCTTGCAGTAATCTCGTTAATACTTGCGGATTCCATTCTTGTTGAGAAAACAATTCATTGTTTAACAGCGTCGTTACACAATCAAGAAGAACAATATCTTTACTAGTGAAAAATTCAGCTACCACTTCAATCCCTGTTGACTGTTCCCATGTTCTCCACGGCCATTCACTCTCTTCTCTTTCCTGCTGATGCCTTGCAATTCTCTTTGCCATTTCCTGATCACTTGCTACACCAGTCGCAAGATAATGAAGAGTACCACCTAGCTTCCGTGCCTTTTCCTTTGCAAGTTGCTCTGCAAAAGAACTTTTTCCACTTCTGACTCCACCTGTAATAAATATCATTTTCTCCATCCCTTTAACGCCGCAAGTAATTGGTTATTTTCGGCTTTGCTCTTAATGGCAGCCCGAAGCCAATGACCCTCTATTCCCGGAAAATTCATCGTATGCCGAAGAACGATCCCCTCCTGCAATAAATACGCAAACAGCGGCAGCTGTGATTCGATATAGGGCCATCTCAAAAGGTAAAAGTTCGTTTGCGATGGAGAGAACTCATATCCTTCCTTTTGAAAAAAAGCAAAAAGTCTCTTTCTTTCATTCTCAACGTAATCGCGTGTCTGCTCAATAAACACTTCTTCTTTGAGACATGCCTCCCCCGCACGAATGGCAATGCCATTAACACTCCAATGAGATTTATAGTTTTTTAGACTAGCGATTATATGCTTATCAGCCAGTATGTACCCCAGTCGCAAACTAGGAATTGCAAACATTTTCGTCATTGAACGAAGAAGAATAACATTGGCATAGTGCTGCAAAAACGGAACAAGAGAGCGGTATCCTTTGTAAAAATCATAGAATGCTTCATCTATTACTAAATAAGCTTCATGTTCTTTACACCGTTTGGCTAATGACAGCATTTGCTCAAACGAAAAACAAACACCTGTAGGATTATTAGGATTACATAAAAAGACAGCCTCAACTTCATTTAATGGCAACTCGTTCAAAGAAAACTGCCAGTTTTCGTCTAAAAAGTGATAGATAATTTCACAATGATTCGCCCGACAGGCCTGTTCATATTCTGAAAAGGTTGGCTGGATAATGAGGATCTTTTTACGCGCAAATAATCTCCCTAGCAATGCAATAAGCTCTGCTCCACCGTTTGCGACCATAACCATTTCTTCCTCTAGCTTTTCCTTAGAGGCAATCATCTCCCTCAAAGAGGCTGCTTCTGGATCAGGGTACTCAGCAATGTCCGAAAACAAATCAGACCAAATTTCTTTTAAAATTTGCGGTGGTCCTAACGGATTAATATTCGCGCTCAAATCAATGATTTCTTCCGGAATGGGCAGATTCATAGCTTTATAAATATAACGCGGATTTGCTCCATGTGCTGGCCAATTCAATTGCAATTCCTCCAATCCAAAGTAGAAGGATAAATAGTATAGTCGTACTTGTTAAAATGCGATTTGTTAATAGAATATGGGCTTTTTTCAACGGCGTGTAAGCTTCACCCATGCGAGCCCGGTTGGATACCAGCCCCTTATAATAATTCACGCCACCTAGCTGAACTCCCAAAAGAACTGCCACCGCTGCCTCAAGCCACCCGCTGTTCGGACTGGGATGTTTTCTTGCATCCCGCAGAAATATCCGCCAAGCATCCGTTCTTTTTAGCAATAATGGTTTGTGAGCGATTAACATCATATAACCAGAAAGACGACTAGGCAGCCAATTAACGAGATCATCAAGCTTTGCAGAGGCCCAGCCAAATTGGAGAAAGCGTTCATTTTTGTAGCCGACCATGGAATCACATGTGTTAATCGCACGATACACCATCGCTAATGGGGCACCGCCAATAAAAGCCCAAAACAAGGGAGCAGTCACCCCATCACTTGTATTTTCAGCTACGGTCTCTACCGTTCCTCTGACTAATTCGCTTTCATCAAGCCTCTCCGTGTCCCTGCCCACAATATAGGACAACTTTACACGCGCTTCTTGCAAATCACCTTTTTGCAGTGGTTTGTATACTTCAAGAGCAGCTTCCTGCAGGCTTTTTCGAGCAATTGTTGTCGCAATGAATAGACTTTCCACTAAAATCCCTGCAACCACATGTATTTGATAACTCAGCCACACAACACTAGCTGTTGCCAATAATACAGTGAGCACGATCAACAGCACCATTACGGCTCCTTTTACCCGCGGTGAATCCTTTTTATTCAAACGCTTTTCTAGGAAGGAGATAAAAGCGCCCATCCACTTCACAGGGTGGGGCCATTTTGGCGGATCTCCAACAATGGCGTCTATGACAACGGCAATCGTTAACGCAATCAAATGATTGATCATAGCTGTTGCTTCCTTTTGCGACTGTTTTCAACGGCTTCTGTTGTACATTGAAAAACACCTTGACTAATAAGCTTTCCAAGTGGAGTAATCGTTCCAGCAAACTCTAGCTCTTTCCCTGTTTGCGTTGCTGCAATAAGAATACTATCCGTTGACGTTCCAGTGGCGATCGTACCCGTAACCATATCCACTACCTTTTGATTCTCCATTGCCTTTACCTTTGCTTCTGTAGCCGTCATGACGCTTTGGATAAAAGCCTCCTCCGTCAGCTTCCCATTAATAAATATCCATGTATTAATTGTTCCAGGGATGAGTTCAAAAGAGTGCTCAACACTTTTCGAAGCATCGACTGCATTGCCAACTCCTGCCGTCACAATCACAAGTACAGAGAAATCATCTACCTTTAACAATTTATAGGCAACATCCTCAACATGAACCGCCGTCATCATCCCGATTGTCTCCGACGGTTCAAAGCCCCGTTCCCTTAAAAATTGCCCCATTTCTTGACGATGATCGGCGCAATCATAGCTTTTATCCACATGACGATTAACAAAGGTATGGTGCCAGCCCAACCCTGAACCTACCACTCCCGACGACATGGTGCGCAACGGGATTGGCGATTGAAGAGAAATATACTCCTTATTGATTTGCATATAACTTGGTTCAATAACAACATTTGCTTCATTCGCTCCATACTTTGGCAACAATACCATTTGCGGTACAGGAATGCTGGGATGGGGATGCTTTTCAACATCGGTATGATAGACCTCTTTTATTTTTTCCACCTTCACTACTTCATTCGGAATATCATTTGAATGCACACCGCCATTTTCAAGGAGCAAAAGGCGATCACAATAAAGGCTTGCTAGATTCAGGTCATGGAAAATCGAAACTACGGTCAATCCCTTTTCTCTTGTCCATTTCTTTAATAAATCCAGCAATTCCTTTTGGTAGGAAAGATCAAGATGATTCGTCGGTTCATCTAACAGAAGAATTTCTGGCTCCTGAACGAGAGCTTGTGCCAAAAAAACCCGTTGTCTCTCACCCCCGGAAAGGTCTTGAATGCTTTTATGCTGAAATGAGGCTATTCCCGTTTGCCCCATTGCTTCTTGGACGATTCGTTCATCCTCATCACTCCAAGAGCGAAACCACCCATCTTGGTGGGCATAGCGACCGAGGGAGACCGTCTCTTTCACCGTATAGGAAAAAGCTTGTGAAGAATGCTGGGACAAAACCGCAATCATCTTTGCTAGTTCCTTCATCGTGTAGCTTTTAATGGACTGACCCTTTATCGTGATCCTTCCTTGCTGGAAAGGCAATATGCCCGAAATCATTTTCAGCAAAGTCGTCTTACCGCTGCCATTTGGTCCAAGCACTCCAAATAGCTCCCCTTCTCCAACTCGAAATGAGACATTCTTCACTATCAATTCTCTTGCGTATCCACCTGAAAGCTGTTCTACCTTAAGCATCTGATCCACTTCTTTCCGCACTTCGTCTTTTCATTAAAATAATTCCGAAAGCTGGAGCGCCAATTAACGCGGTTATCACTCCGATCGGGAGTTCAATTGGAGAAATGATCGTTCGTGAGACTAAATCAGCCAGTATAAGAAATCCGCTCCCTGTTAAAATGGATAACGGGAGTAAATGGGTATGGTCTGGCCCCCATAACGTTCTTGTTAAATGAGGAATCACAAGACCAACAAAACCAATCGTTCCCGAAACAGCTACCGCTGCACCAGTCAAAATGGAGCCAGCAATTAAAATAATCATCTTCCTTCTCTGTACATTCACACCTAAATGCTGGGCGCGCTCTTCTCCAAAAGACATCGCATTAAGTTCTTTGCTATTGGCAATGAGGATAATGGAGCCTAAAATAAAAAACGGGAGAATAATTTGTATATAACTCCAGCCTCTCATCGACACACTTCCAAGAAGCCAACCAATAATCTGCCGCAGCTCTTCTCCTGTCAAAGCGATTAATAAGGAAATAAATGCCCCTAGGAAAGAACTGAATATAATTCCAGTTAAAATAATCGTTTCAACTTTCATCGCTCTATCAATTTTCCGAGCAAATCCCAACACTACAAATATCGTTAAAAACGCAAAAAGGATACTGAGTAAAGGTAAAGTAAAAGCTCCTACAAACGGGAGCGAAAACTGAAAAAACAAAGTGAGAACAGCACCTACTGAAGCCCCCGAAGAGACTCCTAATGTATAGGGATCTGCCAGTGGATTCCGCAAAAGACCTTGAAAGGCCGCTCCTGCAATTGCGAGAGCCGCCCCCACTAGTCCTGCCAAAATAACTCTTGGTAAACGAATACTTAATACGATATTCGTTTGCATCGGATCAATATGATCAATAGAAATAAAACGGAAAATTTCAGCACCGATGATCTGTATGATATTTCCAATCGGAACAGAAACCGTCCCGATGGAAATACCTAATAATATCGCAATAAGCAAGAAAGCGATCGCGATTATATATGCAAAAGCTCGTTGACCCCTTCTTTTCATGGTTTTCTCTCCAAACTAAGTAGGATTACTCAAATACTTCTGGATAGATCGCTTTTGCCAGCTCCTCAAGCCCCTCTGCAAGCCTTGGACCAGAACGAGTTACAAGATCTGAATGCACATCATACACCTGCTTATTTTTCACCGCAGCTACATCCTGCCAGCCCTCTCTTGAAAGCAATAAATCGACAGCATTTTCTGTATAATATCCATAAGTTGTAATCATGACGTCCGGATTGCGCTCAATGACAGCTTCCTCGTCCAAATTTACCCAGCCTTCTAAATCTCCAGCACCGTTTTCTGCATGAATAAGGGTGAGCATCTCATCCATAAAAGTATTTTTCCCAACAACAAAAATGTCTGGAGCAGGGTTGACCTCAACAATAACTGATTTTGTCTCAGTGATTTCAGCAGCTTTTTCCTCTATTTCTGCAATCTTTGTTTTCATGTCATTGACAATTTCTTCTGCTTTCTCCTGTTCACCTGTAGCAGTTCCAATCATTTCAATCGACTCATATATTTCATTAATCGTGGCAGCATCATTTACAACAAGAACTTTAATGCCTGCATCACGCAATTGCTGTAAGCCCTCCGTCGAATTATGAGCATTTGATGCGTGGGCCAAGACTAAATTCGGTTCAAGGGAAATAATCTTCTCAACATTCATTTCCATACCGCCGATTATTTCCTTTTCATATACTTCCTCAGGAAAGTTATCGTGCTCAGAAACCCCGACAATTTCGTTTCCAAGACCAAGAGCAAAGGCAATTTCCGTATTGCTTGGAATTAACGATACAATTTTCTCTGGCTTAGACTCAATTACGACCTCCTCACCAATCGCATCTGTGATCGTTACAGGAAACGCTTCTTCATTGACATTTTCCGCGCTTCCCTCTGTTTCCTCGACTGCATTGTTTTCCTCTACTGGTGTTTCAGACTCTCCGCAACCTGCTAAGATTCCTATTGATAACATGAGTAATAATAAAATTGAGTACCATTTCTTCATCTGTTTTTCCTCCAAAATTAAGTAGTCTGTTGGTGAGCATAAAAAAACATCTCCACTATAAAGAAATGGAGATGTTGGATTTGCAGCATTGACAATAAATGGCTTCCAAACACCTCCCTATCCTCGTAGGTTTATGGTGCAGTTGAAATAGGCAGGTCTCCTGGCTCATGGTCATAGCAAAACTGCTCCTTCCCATACCGATGTACAGTGGTATTTGCAGCATGCTCCCATTAACAGTGGCGGGACCGCGTTGGATTTTCACCAACTTCCCTTTTAAGTCTAAGAGAAAATTGCCATTTTTCACATCTGGAGTCAAAACTGACACCTAAACAAGCTTTATTTCCCTTAAAGACACCTATTACTGTAAACGAGTTATTTTCAATCTTGTTTAAATGAAAATACACTCAAAAAGTATGAAATTTTCCGTTGCTTAAATTATACACTATTTTGCTTCAAGAAAAGTTAACAAATTGCGAACTATTCCAATACAACCGGAATAGCATTCCCTAATTCAATCCCATTAACAGTGATGTGACAGCAGCGTGCGTAAAGCTTCACTCCAGCAGATTTAGCTTCGTTCAGAGCTTCAGCAAATTTTGGATCAATATGCTTCGCAGCGGTCATATAGGAAAGATCGTTGCGCTGAACGATGAAAAGGATAGCCGTTTCATAATGTTTCGAGAGCTGTGTAAGCTCACGCACATGCTTCGTTCCTCTTGCAGTGACGGCATCCGGAAACATTCCTTTCTCTCCTTCTGCTAACGTTACACTCTTAACCTCTAAAAGAAGTTCTTTTCCTTCTTTACTTTCTAACAGGAAATCCCAGCGAGAATCACTCAGCTTATATTCCGCTCTTTTATAAAACCAGCCGGCAAACTCATTTAACCCCCCCGATTTAAGACCATTCTCAACAAGCTTGTTCGGGAGAGCCGTATGAAGGGAAACAAGGCTTGTATGTGTTTCATTTTCACATAGCATCGCTGTCCACTTCGTTTTTCTCGCAGGATTTTCATGATCCATAAGCCATACTGTTTTCCCTGGTAGTAAAAGTTCCTTCAATCTTCCAGGGTCAGCCAAGTGAGCCACGGCTAGTTCGTCTGTTTCAGGCAATTGGCAGTGGAGAATAAAGCGATTCGGTCTTTCAATAAATGTTGCCTTTGTCAGCGCTCTGGGGAATGGCAGCCATAAGCTTTCTTTTTTCTTTTGCATTTCCTCAGCGCCTCCTAGCTTGCATACATTTTCCATTCACGTGTTTTTTTATCAAAAACAAGCTTTGCATCCGGCTTTCCTTTTGCCATTTTTTCGTACTCTTCGTACATATCATCCATGTTATCAAAATCACCGAGCACCCAGATAGGAATCTCTATCGCCGTTCTTGTTTGAACATTGTCATGAATAGAGATAAGAATTCCCTCTTTCATCATGATCTTCATATTTAGGATTAGCTCCATATGAATCGGAGGAAATGGCCGTTTCTTTTTAATGCCAAGGATACTCTTGGCAAGCTTGCTATCAGTCATTTTCGCTGCTAATACTTCTCCAAGCATATGGTAGAAATCTTTCATATTGCGATAATAGACTTTATTCCACCAACCATCATCGTGGGCTAAATAAACAAAGCGATTGCGCAATTGCTGATAAAAGGGGGTTCGCAAAGCATCTTTCATATGACCAAGGTACAGAAGCTCCGCCAATTCCTGACCTGACAATTCGTTCAGTGCATCTTCTTCCTCAAAATCAACCCAGCAGAAGTCCCCATACCCATAGACATCATCCTTTATTAGCTTTTCCACTTGCTCATGAGGAACATATTCAAATAGCGTATGCAAATTGAACTCTCCATCATCAAAATGATGCTTTAAAAGGAGGACGTTGTTCATGAGGTCTTTAAGCGAGCGGGCAAATTCTCCAAATTCTATCCCATACGATAGGACGTAATGCTTTGTTTCATTCAAATGAACATATACAAGTTCCCGTTGATTGCCATTATGTTTTTTCAAAAGAATAACCTCCGAACCTTTTGATAAGACTGATGATGATTCACGAAACAGACAATGAAGTCCTGTTTATATGGTTTAGAATTATATAACTAGATTTTAACAAACTTTTCGGATAAAATCTTATTTTATCCACGTAATTCTCATTTAGTGAAAATATTCCCTTTTCAACTTAATCATTAGAAAATTATTTGAACGAAGGTTTTAAGCGTTTATTTAGTGGTACAACTAATAAGACAGCCGCTTTAAACGTTCTTGTCGTTTAATTGAACTCAACTTGGCAGGATGCACGAACTCAGGAGAAAAACCCATTTTGTTGAACCACGAAAGACGCAAAAGTATTACCAACTATGTAAATTTTTCACGTTCAATACCTTGACAATAAAAAAATAATTTTACCGTATCAATTCTTCTTATCTTTTTCTATAATAATCACGAGAGTTGATAGCACACTTTGTATTGATAACCTATATCACAAACAAAATTCCTATCAAAAAATGGATCCAAGTAAGTACTATCTTCACTCAGCATTTTCCGGTAAAGGAGCGTGATCTCATGATTCAGAATATGACAGAAGATCAAATCACCCTATATGTAATCAAGGCATTAAAAGAGAATAAACGCAAAGAATTCGAAGCAATCATCGATGAACTTCAACCATATGATATTGCTCAAATTTATGAGGATTTGCCGGAAAAACATCGAACACGCTTTTTATTTTTCCTAAATATTAATGTACTTGCAGATTTAATCCAAGAATTAAACAGTGAAGAACAACTCGACGTCCTCAACCGCCTTGGGATTGAGAAATCTGGTAAGGTACTCGACATGATGGATAATGACGACCTTGCCTCCCTTCTTGAAGATCTCTCTCCTGAAAAAATCGCATCACTGCTATCAGGAATGAAAAAAGAAGAATCGCAAATTGTTCAGGATATTATGAATTATCCGCCGGAAACTGCCGGCCGATTAATGACCAATCGCTTTGTTTGGATTCGCGATTATTATACTGTCAGGGAAGCGGTAGATAAACTGAAGTCTTTTGCCGAACTCGCTGAGACGATTAACTATTTATATGTCATCGACCAAAACCGAAAGCTGGTCGGAGTTGTGTCATATCGCGACTTATTAATTGCTGAAATGCAGGAAAAAATCCGCGATATCATGTATGAGCGCGTTATATATGCATTAGAGGACACCGACCAGGAAGAGGTGGCTCGCCTGATTGAACGCTACGATTTTCTTGCCATTCCCGTCGTTGACAAGGATCATGTCTTAATCGGGATTATTACAGTTGATGATATTATTGATGTCGTCATCCGCGAAGCCAATGAAGATATCGAAAAGCTTTCTGCTTCCGGTAAATCCATTGATTTTGAAACAAAATCGTTTGTTGCTGCTTATCGACGTCTGCCATGGCTTATCCTTCTTTTATTTATCGGCCTCATTTCAGGAAGCATTATAAGCTCCTATGAGGAAACTCTTGAAAAGGTTGTAGCCCTCGCCTTTTTTATGCCGATGATTTCAGGCATGACCGGAAATACAGGAACGCAGTCATTAGCCGTTGTCGTCAGGGGGCTTGTATCAAATGATATTGATAAAAGAGTCATTACAAAGCTTATTTTAAGGGAATTAAGTGTTGGAGTCATTATCGGAATTACATGCGGAATTCTCATTTCAGTTATCGCCCTCATTTGGCAAGGAAACTTTATTCTCGGTCTCGTCGTCGGCAGTTCACTGTTGCTTACCCTTATTATTGGAACATTAGCAGGTACGATTATTCCGTTAATTCTTTATCGTTTAAAGGTTGACCCTGCAATCGCATCAGGTCCACTTATTACAACCTTAAATGACATTTTTTCCTTGATCACTTATTTTGGCATTGCTACCATGTTTCTCAATTATTTATTATAAATCCGTATTGCGGTCGTGCTGAAAATATTAAACGTAGAAACGCTACTTTAACCCTTTTGTAGTACGTATATAGATACTCTGCATCATAGACGTTAGATGGAAAATGCCGATAAAAATCACGAAGATCTCGCTCTTCGTGATTTTTATTGAAAAATTAGAAACCATTCACCCTGTAAATACGTCTTATTACGTGTGGCTATTTCGAGGTTATCTCTGTTAATATTAAAGAATAGATATAGAAGTATAGGGAGATTAAGAGAGACTAGGTGTTGGAACAATGGATAAAAAGAATAAGGTTGCTGAAAAGTTTGACTGGACATTAAGCTTTATTTTGCTATTGTTCTTTCTTACTAGCTGCGCAGCCATTTATAGCGCTCAAACAACGGAACAATATAATGAAAATTATTTTTTGCGGCAAATTATATATTATGCTATCGGGGCCATCATCATCGCAATCGTGATGTTTTTTGATAGCTATCAATATCGAAAGCTAAGCTGGTATTTATACGGATTTGGAATTTTACTATTAGTTGTACTATACCTGTTACCTCCATCAGACTTTACACCGATTAGAAACGGGGCAAAGAGTTGGTTTGTTATACCTGGATTCGGATCAATCCAGCCTTCGGAATTCATGAAAGTCTTTTTAATTCTGACATTAAGTAAGTTGATTGCTGATCACCATGAAAAAAACCCACTTAAAACGACTAGAACCGATTTTATTTTGCTCGTTAAACTTGGGTTGGCGACATTACCGCCACTCGTCCTTATTGCAGAACAAGATTTAGGAACTGCATTAGTAATTATTGCGATTTTCGTAGGAATGATTCTTATTTCTGGAATGACATGGAAAATTCTCTTACCTGTTTTTTCAGCAGGGGCCGCTCTGGTGGCAGCAATTTTTTATATCGTCATCCATTATCCAGAACTATTGGAAAAACATATTGATACCTATCAATATAATCGGATCTACTCTTGGCTTGATCCGGAAAGCTACCAAGGCGGGGCTGGCTACCATCTGTATAAATCACTGCAAGCAATTGGCTCCGGTTTAATTACCGGGAAGGGCTTCGGAGAAAGAGTTGTCTACATTCCCGAAAGCCATACCGATTTCATCTTTAGCGTTATTGGGGAAGAATACGGTTTTGCAGGGGCAAGCATCGTGATCGGACTGTTTTTTATTCTCATTTATCACCTGACTAAGACGGCACTTGATACGAACGATCCCTTTAATACCTATATTTGTGTCGGGATTATCAGTATGATTGCCTTCCATGTTTTTCAAAATATTGGAATGACCATTCAAGTCTTACCAATTACTGGAATCCCACTTCCATTCATAAGCTCTGGAGGTAGCTCCCTTATGGCGAATATGTTTGCGATGGGACTCATTTACAGTATAAGGTATCACCATAAATCATATATGTTTGGCTCAACAAAATGAACTTCATTAGGACGGAATAGAAGCGAAAATTTTAGCCGCTATTTAATTAACAATTAATCACAACATACAACACACTAAAGGAGTTTAATCATGTCAGAATTGATTCATACAATTGAAGAATGGCTTATGGAATATGGGTTATGGGGGCTCGCACTCGTTTCATTTGCAGATTCTTCTTTTTTCCCCATTCCACCCGACGTCTTGCTCATTCCCATGGGGATTGCAAATCCAGACAGCGTTCTATTTTACGCCTTTATTACCACCCTAACATCTGTAATAGGGGCCTTATTAGGATGGTATATTGGTAAAAAACTCGGGAGACCCGTGTTAACTTATCTATTCAAAGAGGATAAAGTTCAAAAGGTAGAACATTATTTTATAAAGTATGGCCCGATGGCGATCCTTATGGCAGCATTAACACCTGTCCCTTATAAGATCTTTACCATTTTTGCTGGGGTCTCTCGTATTCGTCTCCGCACACTCGTCATATGGTCGATAATCGGAAGAGGTGCCCGTTTCTTTGCTGAAGCTTTGCTCATCCTGTTCCTCGGGGCGCAAGCAAAAACCTTCATCGATGAAAATTTTGCCATGATCACGATCGTAGGAGCGCTTGCGATTATAGCCGTGTATTTCATTTTTCTTTACCTCAAAAAACGTAACAATGCAAAAACCCTTAAGTAGACACTTAAGGGTTTTATTTATAATTATTATAATTAAAAAATTATTATAAATAAGTATTGATTTTAATTTAATATTTGTTATAATTAGTTTATAAAAGAAATAGGAGGAATGTTAAAATGAATTTACAAACCGCTTTAAATGTACAAATTTCTAACTGGAGCATCTTATACACAAAGCTTCATCGCTACCACTGGTATGTAAAAGGGCCCCTATTCTTTACACTACATGAAAAATTTGAAGAGCTATACAACGAAGCTGCCTTAACTGTTGATGAAATTGCTGAGCGCTTACTTGCTATCGGCGGACAACCTGTTGCTACGATGAAAGAATACTTAGAAACTGGAACATTACCAGAAACAGGAGATGAAGAAAAGGCAAGTGAAATGGTTGCTGCCCTAGTTTCTGATTACAAAGCGATTAAAGAACAATTAGTCGAACTAGCATCTTTAGCTGAAGCGCAAAATGACGTCAATACAAACGACTTAGCTGTTGGACTAATCGAAAAAATCGACACACATATTTGGATGCTTAACGCTTACTTAGGAGAATAACGCAATCCAGAAAAAGAGTCAGTGAGTTAAATCACCGACTCTTTTATTTTTTCCTCTGTTACACCTTATTGTAGATACAACGATTTTGGACACACTTCTTGCAAAATCAAGGCTTCACAAGCCTTTCCTAGTACTGAAAGGCCTGTGATATGGGAGAAAAGCTTATTTTCCTATCGCTCCATGGATAAAACTAAAAGCAAAAAGACCACCTAGACATTTATATTTAATGGTTTTCCCTTTCCACCCCATTGTAAATCAATCGTTCGTATACTGCGGACATAAGAATCATAAAAACATGAATAATGACATTCAAATATGGAATAGAAAAATTCTTTTTGACCACCCCCGAACGAAAAAGAATGGAATCAACTGTTAGCGAAAACACCAAAATGCCTAATTTCCCCATCCACCTACCTTTACGAATTGACCATGCTGAAAATAAAGAAAGCACGATACTATATAATGGGGCATAGATAAAATGCTCCTCGAGCCGATGTACCCTCCCCTTTCCAAAACGGAAATTCCCCGTCAATGCGGCAAGGTAAATAATATTGGTACCTGTCCCCATAATGGCAAAAAATAAAGAAATAAAAAGGATAAGCGGATTTTGTCGCTGCAGTTGTTCATACCATTTATCACTTAGAAAAAAAAAGATCGGGAGCAAAGAGGACGTATGAAACGGATTCCACCATCTCGTCTTATAAATTTTCAGCCTCATAAACAGCTGCTCAACGAGATGAAAATAGAAAATAAATGCCGATTTTATTTTCCAATTCAGCTTGAATGCCGTTAAGAATACTCCTGTAAACGGAATATAGATCGCTTGTGATAAAATGGCTCCGAAAAAATTATCGAAATAGCGATTTTTTAAGATTTTTGGCTTGTAGCGATAAGCGCGAAATAAATGGAGTACAAAATACTCAAAAATATAGGCCATTCCCATATTCGCCATTAGCAATACACTTAACGTCTTACGATCTTTCTTTTTTATAAAAGAGTAGAGCAGGAGAGATGAATGGATGATAAATAAAAAAATAAACGGATATTTATTTCTGCTGTTTCGTTTCATTCATATCCCTCCTCTTTAGTACTCCTTATTTTTCGAAGAAGACGGGACATTATTCAACATTCACGCCAGATTATACGAACTTTCTTCGTTCAAGCCTTTGTTCTTAAGATAAGCCTTGTTCCTGACGGATCGATTAACTTGATTTCCTCTCCTTCTACCTGAATTGAATCATGTTGATTGCTCAGTCGTGTTATCGTTTGCAACATCTCTTCTTTATTTGGATAAATCAATGTAAAATACTCGAGACCTGCGCTCTTTTCTGAAGGTGGTTGCGCTCCTCTGCCATTCCATGTATTTAAGCCGATATGATGGTGATAGTTTCCACTTGAAATAAAAAGGGCTTGTTCACCATAGCGAGCAACAATATCAAATCCTAGTCCATCACAATAAAACTGTTGGGCAGCGTGCAAATCTGCAACATGCAAATGAATGTGACCAATAATCGTCTCTTTTGGAAGCCCTCGCCAAGCTTCTCCATTCGACTGTTGGAATAACCCCTCCACATCTAAAGGGGCAGTATCCATCTGGACCATTCCCTCCGACCATTGCCACTTATCCGATGGTCGATCTGCATAAACTTCAATTCCGTTTCCATCTGGATCTGCCAAATAGATCGCTTCACTTACGAAATGATCTGAAGCCCCTTGCAGCGGATAACCGCTTTCCAATAAATGTTTTAAACAAGCCGCCAAATCTGCTCGCGATGGAAGTAACAGAGCAAAATGGTATAAACCTGTTCTCCGCGCCTCTTTTGCTGTAACCTGCTCCGGTTCCAAAATCGTCAATATCGGTGTCTTTCCATCAACGGTAAAAACAACCGTTGTTCGGTATTCCTTTAAAACCTGCAGACCTAAAATCTCCTGATAAAACGATGAAGCCCTTTCTTTATTTGTTACTTTTAAATGCACCTGTTCCACATACACATTTGGTGATTGATGAAAATTCATTGTAATTTACCCCTTTAACATTTTTCTTTAACTTCCATTGCTGTAGTTCTTATAAATTTAGTATACTAGGTACTAACAAAAGTAAGGAGTGATCTGTTTTGTCAAAATCAAAAGCCCGTAAATATCGTGAAAAAATTGCTCGCGAGGGACAAAGAAACCCAGAATGGAATAGGAGTCCTTTTGTCTTTGCCGATATGCGTACACGAAAAACAAAAACAAAGAAGGATTATTTGTATAAGACTAAACACAAGAACCAATCATTTATAGATAAAAATGATGGTTCTTTTTATTATTCGCTTTTTAAAAGAAATTGTCTTTGGCTCATTTCGTATGAAAGCAAAAATCAACACTAACATAGAACAAGCTCTATTATTCCTTTTTTGTACTACATAATAAATTTCAGCGCACAAATAAAACAAAATATGATTATGTCCCTTATTTCCTTAGTTTAACTTCCGAATAAATATTATATCAAAATAATTATTTACTCGTATTATTCATCCTACTTGAGGGAAATGAATCGATTAAATATCGCCAAAACCCATATCACTATTTGTATCCGCTTTCATAATAAAAATTCAAAGTTTGTTCAATATTTCACAAACTATTATTTAAATAGTATGGTATTCTACATGTAGATAAACAAATAAGGAGTGAAGACAATGATCATTTGTGAGTGGAGAGCTTTTTCTACAGATACTGAAACCTATACTCAAGCAGATTTTGAAAAGCTGGTTGGTGATGATTTTGAAGCAATGATGTTTAAAGATGACGATCCCATTCCTGCCTATATTTGGACAAAAAATTACGTCTTTCATATCAGAAAAAACTCTAAAATTTTAACTGATATTTCTTTTGAGAAAATTCCAAGAAATCCAGATTGTGTAAAATCATAATCTTTTTTTTAATAAATCTTTGTGAAATATTTCACAATATATCAGGAGGAGATTTAAATGGCTGTTAAAGAAAAGGAGTTACCAAAAGTGCAAACTGTCGCTGAAATGGTTGATCAATTAGTTCAAAACGGGCGCCGTGCTTTACAAGAATTTCGAAATTTCGATCAAGAAATGATTGATGAAATTGTGAAGCAAATGGCACTGGCAGGTTTAGATCATCATATGCCGCTGGCAAAGCTTGCCGTAGAAGAAACAGGACGTGGCGTGTATGAGGATAAAATTATCAAAAATATATTTTCCACAGAATACATTTACCACAATATTAAATACGATAAAACCGTTGGAATTATAAATGAAAACGACCATGAAGGGATCGTGGAGATTGCTGAACCTGTAGGAGTCATCGCTGGCGTGACGCCTGTTACAAACCCGACATCCACTACGATGTTCAAAGCGCTTATTGCGATTAAAACGCGAAATCCAATTATTTTCGCCTTCCACCCTTCAGCTCAAAAGTGCAGCAGTGAAGCCGCAAGAGCTTTGCGTGACGCCGCTGTTCTTGCCGGTGCGCCGGAGCATTGTATTCAATGGATTGAGAAGCCATCTTTAGATGCAACACAGCTATTAATGAACCACTCAGAAGTGTCGCTGATCTTGGCCACTGGCGGATCAGGGATGGTGAAATCAGCTTACAGTTCCGGAAAGCCAGCTCTTGGTGTCGGCCCAGGAAACGTTCCTTGCTATATTGAAAAATCGGCCGATGTCTATCGAGCTGTTAACGACCTCATTTTGTCGAAGACATTTGACAACGGCATGATTTGTGCCTCAGAACAAGCCGTTATTCTTGATCAAGAAATATACGATGCTGCGAAAGAAGAACTACGCGCACACGGCTGCTACTTTTTAAACGAAGCCGAAAAAAATAAAATTGAAAAATTAGTTATTCGCGAGCCACACGGAACGATTAACCCCGATATTGTCGGAAGACCTGCAGCTAAAATTGCCAAAATGGCTGGGGTAAATGTTCCGCTCGATACAAAAATTCTAATTGCCGAGTTAGAAGGTGTCGGTCCACAATACCCACTTTCAAGAGAGAAATTAAGTCCAATTCTCGCCTGCTATAAAGTGCAAAATCTTGAAGAGGGCTTAACTAGATGCGAACAAATGCTAGAATTTGGAGGGCTGGGACACTCCGCCGTTCTCCATTCAACAAATGAAGAAGTCATGAGAAAATTTGGTTTAAGAATGAAGGCTGGACGAATTATCGTTAATGCCCCATCTTCACAGGGAGCAATCGGAGATATTTATAATGCATACATTCCTTCCCTTACGCTTGGATGCGGTACTTATGGAGGAAATTCAGTATCAACTAACGTCGGAACGATGCATTTAATCAACATTAAAAAAGTAGCGAGAAGGAATGTCAATATGCAATGGTTTAAAGTTCCACCAAAAATTTATTTCGAGAAAAACTCCATTCAATATTTAGCAAAAATGCCCAATATTTCAAAGGCTTTAATCGTTACAGATCCAGGAATGGTGAAACTCGGATATGTGGATAAAATTCTCTATTATTTAAGAAAACGACCTGACTATGTTCATTGCGAGATTTTCTCCGATGTCGAGCCAGACCCATCCATTGAAACGGTTATGAAAGGAGCAGAATTGATGGCTTCCTTCCAACCAGATGTCATCATTGCCCTTGGCGGTGGATCTGCAATGGACGCTGCAAAAGGAATGTGGCTATTTTACGAGCACCCTGAAACAGACTTTTTTGGACTAAAACAAAAGTTTCTTGATATTCGCAAGCGGATTGTTAAATATCCAAAGCTCGGTGAAAAAGCACAATTTGTTGCCATTCCAACTACATCTGGGACCGGGTCTGAAGTAACATCTTTCTCCGTTATTACGGATAAAAGAGCAAATATTAAATACCCGCTTGCCGATTATGAATTAACACCGGATGTGGCTATTGTCGATCCACAGTTTGTCATGACTGTTCCAAAGCATGTTACAGCTGATACTGGAATGGATGTGTTAACCCATGCGATTGAGGCATACGTATCCGTTATGGCAAATGATTACACTGACGGTCTCGCCATTAAAGCCATTCAACTAGTTTTTGAATATTTACCGAGAGCATATCGCAATGGCAATGATGCCCTTGCCCGTGAAAAAATGCATAATGCGTCAACGATAGCAGGAATGGCATTTGCCAACGCCTTCCTAGGAATCAATCACAGTCTTGCGCATAAGCTAGGCGGTGAATTCCACATTGCTCACGGTCGAGCTAATGCCATTTTATTGCCGCATGTCATTCGTTATAATGCGACAAAGCCGAAGAAATTTGCATCGTTCCCTAAATATGAAAAGTTTATCGCCGACAAACGCTATGCAGAAATTGCGATGGCACTGGGACTTCCGGCCCGCACTACTGAAGAAGGAGTGGAAAGCTTAATTCAAGCAATTATTAAGCTCGCTGAAGAATTGTACATTCCACTAAAAATAAGAGATAACGGCGTCAATAAGAAGGAGTTCGAGAGCAAAGTCGAATTTCTTGCAGAAAAAGCTTTCGAGGATCAATGTACAACTGCTAATCCTAAGCTGCCATTAGTCTCTGAATTAGCTGAAATATATAAGAAAGCTTGGTAATTCGAAAAAAGGCATACAAGATTGCTACTGACTGAGAGAGGACGCCCATTACATGGGAAAGAGTCCTCTCTTTTTTTCTAATTCTTTGATGCTATTTGCTTCAAGCAAATATTGGGTTATTTTTCAAAAAATTTGTTAAAATGATCGATGAAGAAGATTACAAAAATGAGGATAGCAAACGCTAGAGCATGTTATTCGGCTTAACTAAAACTGAGGAGGAATTCGCAGATGTATGATGTAGTAATTATCGGAGCAGGCCCTGCTGGAGCAAGTGCAGGAATTTTCACAGCAAAAGCCGGCAAGAAAACAATTATTTTGGATAATGAAAAAAGCGTGACAAAGCGTGCGTGGTTAGAAAATCACTATGGTGCTCCTGCCATTTCTGGTCCTGATTTAGTCGAAACGGGTAAAGAACAGGCAAAAAAACACGGTGCTGAACTTGTCGAAGTTGAAGCAACTGAAATTAAAAAGAATGGTTCACAACTAACTGTCGTTACAGAAAGTGGTGAATACGAAGCACAGCATGTAATTTTAGCTACAGGCATGGCAGTTGATCTTGGCGAAAAATCAGGTGTTTCAACAAAACCTGGTACAGAACCGAGAATTAAAGCAATCTTTGATGTTGACCCATCTGGAAAAACAAACGTTGAAGGGATTTGGGCTGCTGGAACATGCGCAGGGGTAAGCATGCATACGATTATCACTGCTGGTGACGGAGCTAAAGTAGCGATTAATATTGTTAGTGAATTAAATGGCGAACGCTACGTAGACCACGATATTATGAAGTAAATCTATAAAAAAGAACATCAGAAAAGAGAAGTAGTTCCGTTACTATGGAGCTAAAAATAGCAGGATAAATTACAGTTTCGTAATGGCCATATCAAATGTTTAAAAAGCTTAGAACGTTTGCTCTAAGCTTTTTAAACATGTCATTTTACTCTATTAAAGCTACTATTGTTAAATAAACCTCTTATCAAATTTCATTTTAAAATAGTAGCGTTCGAGGCTCGCATCCATAAGAAAATGGAATACGTAATTAAAATAGCAATGATGACATAACTAAAGATTGAAGAACCTTGGTCTTGACCCATTAATTGTAAAGAGTTATTTAAACCGTGGAAAGCTATAGCCATGATAATGGATTGATTATTAATAATGAGTAACGATAAGACCATCCCTACAACAAATGCATATATAATTTGTAACAAGGTGTCTTCTAATGATTGCCCTCCGAGAAGCTGTAAAGAATGGGTAATAGCGAACAGGGAACTTGAAATCATAACAGCTTTTTTATACCCTTTCGATAATAGAGTAGCATAAAGCCTCTAAAAAAAATTTCTTCGATAAAAGCAACAACAAAAAGTTGTATCATAAATATTAGGAATACATCCAATAGAGAGGAAGTATTTATTCCTTTATTTCCAATAAAAACAAGCAGTAAAACCAATAGCAATGGAACACCGAAAAGAAACGTCTTTTTTATTGGTTTTAATTTCTTTACTGAAAAATAATTATTCCACTTTCCCTTTATGACTAAATAAATGTAAGTACCTACCGCCAAAGGTAAAAGTCCAATAAACTGTAATGCTGGACTAGTGGGCATTGTTATGGTTACAAACGCTCCGTTTACTGTGAAAAACAAGATTAGTAGCAATTCTAAACCAACTATTTTCAATAAAACTCTTTTGTTGACCTTTAATTTATGCTCTCCCTTCTATGTCTTTATATCTTAGCATAAATTTCCTATTTATTCTTAAGCTTGCTTTTATCAGGCTTAAATCACAAAATGAACTTGCACCTTGCCCACATACAATCACTCTGCTGAGTGCTACGCTATTTGGAGGGCGATTTAAACCTCCCAAAACCCACTTAACCTTATATAAAATAGTCTTTGTTAAATAGAATTGTTGTTAAAATGATTTTGGGCTCATTTCATGTGAAACCAAAGTTTCATATGCCTTTAAGTATAACTGAAAGGTCAGAGAGAGAATGAGCCAAAAATCAACACCGACATATAACAGAGCCATAATAAAAAAATCGAGTACGGAACCTTTGCGATTTCACACTCGATTTTCTAAACTATTAAAATTGTATCTCCTCATTATTCGAGATTCTCAAGAAAAATGCTAGATTATTGCTAACCGTTGCTATCATTCTGTTAGCTAGCTTCTAGCTACTTTATGATCACGTGCTACTAACTGCTTGCTTAACTGTTACAACTTCATATTTCCCGCCTTCTGTACCGACAATATAGTCAGGTTTCGGTTGTCCGAGGTTTGCTTTATGACCAGCAATGTGAGCGTCACTCTTCTCCCAATTCTTCCAATCTTCTTCTGACTCCCAGCGAACTTGCACAAGGACCTCTTCATCACCCCGACGTACTTTTTTAACCATTACCGTTAAATCTATAAAACCTGGTTGTTTTTCAATAATTCCTTCCTTACTGAAACGTTCCACTACTTTATCCGCATTGCCTTCAGTAACGATTGTTTTCCTCATTTGCACAAACATATTTAAGCTCTCCTTTCTACGATCCAACATTAGAAACTATAATTCCATTATAAATGATAATCATTTTCAACTACAACTAATAACACTAGCTACAAAATTGATTGAGACCTGACACAGAAAACATCAAAATTTTAAACCATGCTTTCAGCTATATCCTTCTTTTAGTCAAAAAAGCCTTTATTCTGTATGCTAAGCAATAATAGCGTTCTTCTTAACTTATTTTTATTGGATATATTTAAGAAAAAATACAATGGCATATTTCGGCTAGACAAGCATATGTATCATTTTAGGACAAAAAAATTGGAAAGGGAGTCACCATGACAGGGTTAATTTTCATTTTACTATTAGTGCTTTTTCTTCCTTTTTCGGTAAAAATGATTGAGAAAAATCTTGAGTTTTTTTTATTTTTTATGGGAATCAGTGCCGTGTGGGTAAGCGGAATATGGGAGCCTTCGTTAATCATGAAAGCAATCAAGGATCCAGTAAAAATTACCACCGCTGTTTTTATTGCTGGACTCCTGTTCAAATGGCTAAAGAATCCATTAGAAAAAATGATTAAAAAAGTAAGCGAATCGATGCCCTATCCGTTATTTTTTGCTCTTGTTGTCATTGTACTCGGCCTTCTCTCTAGCATCATTACAGCCATAATCGCTTCTCTCGTACTTGTTATCATCGTGTCTGTGCTCCGTTTACAGAGAACATCTGAAGTGAAACTAGTAATTATTACCTGCTTTTCAATCGGCCTTGGAGCTGCCCTAACGCCAATTGGAGAACCATTATCCACGATTATTGTTAGTAAATTAAATGAGGATATGTTCTTTCTATCGAAATTAATCGGCAGAGAAGTGATTCTCGGTATTATCATGATGGGGATAATTGCCGCTCTTTTTGTCCATCCACAATTTAAAAAAACTCGACTCGTCTCTGACAATCCGGAAACGTATCGAGAAATTTTCATTCGAACTGGAAAGATATACGTATTCGTCATGGGTTTGACCTTGCTAGGTGCAGGGTTTCAACCTTTAATTGATGCCTATATTCTAGGACTTCACGAAAACGTTCTGTATTGGATCAACATCATCTCATCTGTTTTAGATAACGCTACATTAGCCGCAGCAGAAATCAGTCCATCAATGAGTCATCAAACGATTAAAGCCATTCTTCTTGGTCTCATTATTAGCGGTGGGATGCTAATCCCGGGTAATATCCCAAATATCATCTCATCTGGGAAGCTTAAGATTACGAGTTCAGAATGGGCAAAATTTGGCTTGCCTTTCGGGCTTATTACGATGGCGATCTATTTTTTTGCCCTCCTCGGAGACAAGCATTTTTAAACCTTAATAGGGGGAGTTGTTCTCCCCCTATTTTTCATTTCAAGTTCGGAAATCTCCCTGGCCCCGACAGTAATTCCAATCTTAATACCCATTTAAAATAGGCCAACAAAATGAAAAAAAGGATAGGGTCCACTGCTGCCGAATGCCACAATGTCCACCAGCCATTGTAAAAATAACCCCATGGCTCAGGTAATAGCGTCAATGCTTCATAACATAAAATGGCCACTGTCCATAAAAAGATATAACGCACTTGCTCCACTCGTTTCTTCCTAAAAGGAAAAAAGCTAAGAAAGAGCATATTTACTGGGGGAATCAGGATTGTATGCGCCAATACCCCTCTCCATTCAACCTCTTTTGAAAAATACCAGTAACCATGATATTTATACTCAATCAGCATATCAAACAATCCTTGAAAGGCAATCGTGAAACTCCAAATATGCAGCGTTTGATTTTGAGTTAAACGGTTGTACTTAAATCCCAAATAATTAAAAATGACAATTGCTATCAATAATCCGATCACGGTCAACAAAACCTTTACTCTTTATTTACAGTTCTTATCCTTACTGTCTTAATATTGGCAAAGTACAGCAACGAAAAGAGCCTCCAAACTTAATCATTTCCATGAAATCCACTTCAATAACTTCATAACCTCGCAGATTCAGTTCTTTGTTTATATTTTTATTTATCGGAAGGCTAATGATCTTCTTATTTCCTAATGAAAGAATATTTGTTGCAAGCGTCGCCTGCTCCTCCTCTGAAACAGCAATTAAATCATAGCGTTTTTTCAAATCTTTTATCTTCTCCCCATGTATTTCCTCTGGATAAATGATTGCCTCGTTAGAAGAGAGAATATTAAAAACACAGTCTAAGTGGAGATAAGCATCGGAAAACGGCACTTCAATGATGTTAAAATTAGGAAGAAAGCTCTGCAATTGTCTAGCTGCTTCCGTGTTCGTTCGATTGCTTATCCCTACATACACGGTTTCTCCATCTATCATTACATCTCCGCCTTCAATTTTACCTTTCGCAATGGTTTGATAAGGAATAGCTGCTTCTGTAAGCTGCTCCTTTAAATAGTTTTCTTCCCCTTGGCGAATATAATTTTCGATGTTTGCTACAAAAAAGTCTTCTCCTAAAACAAAGCCTGTATCACGTGTAAAAACTTGCTCTGGAAACTGCTTGACTGCCGGCAATGAAATGACTTCTATGCCGCAAGTCTTCAATGTTGACACAAAGTGATGATGCTCCTTTATCGCCAGATCGATACTTACGTTCATTGACTCCGGCTGCATGAGAAACTTTGGCTCGCACACAAGAACTTTTTTTAACGGATCATACTCATTAAAACAGCTAATTTTCGACATAAAAAAACTCCTTTTATCGTTCGTGCTACTAATGTAACCAAACTTCAAAGGAGTTATTAGAAGATTTTAGGTAAAAATTAATTTGAGCTTTCTTTTTGTGACGTGGAAAAAGGTTGACTGCTGCTACTCTCAGAATCAACATACAATTTTCTACTTGGGATTGAAAGCAGTACTGATTCTTCTTCAAGAATTTCCAATATAGAAAAGTTAATTTCTTCTTTAACAGCAAGAAACTCTCCCCAAATAGTCGTGTTTGTAAAGAAATATAAAAATATCCCCAACCCATTTTCAGTAAACTGATCGAATTTCACAAAAATCGTTTCTTTATGAACACCCTTATGGTTTTCCAAATACGCTTCAATTTTGTCAACCACTGCTTGAAGCCTTTCTTTTGGGGTATCATGCATAACCCGTAACTGGAACGTAATTTGCCGTTTCCCCATTTCACTCCAGTTCGTAATATTTTCATTTGCCAACGTAGCATTCGGAACAGTTACTACCGCTTGAGCAAAGGTTCGCACACGAGTGCTTCGAAAAGTAATTTCCTCAACCGTTCCTTCGACACTTGGCGTCATAATCCAATCACCAATCGAAAAGGGCTTCTCTGTAATAATCACGATTCCCCCAAATAGGTTGGCAAGAGCATCTTTGGCCGCTAGTGAGAAGGCTAATCCCCCTAATCCTAAACCAGCCACTAAGCCACTCACCTCGTATTCAAACACTTGAGCAATCATGCTGAAGCTTATAACGACAACTACTACTCGTATTGCTTTCGATAAAAATGGGATTAAAATTTCATCTATTTCCATATTGAATTGTTTATTCATTTTTGTAAGTAACAGGGATGAACTTGAGGAGAGATTATACAATCCCCAGCTAAAGAAAAAAATGATCGATGCTTTAAAAATTTTTAGAAAAAGACCTTGATCCGCTTTTAAATATGGAAAAACATCAATAGCTATATATGCTCCCAAAACGAGAAATAACCACTGTATCGGTTTCTCAAACGAAAGGAATACACGGGAGAGAAATTCTGTTGGTGCCTTTTTACTCATTTTCATTAGAAGAGAAAACACATATTTCGCGAATAGTTTTCTAAAGATTAAAAAGAGCAGAAAGATCCCTATGGAAATGCCTACATCCAATAGAAAATCATATTCCAACAATTGTTTCCAACGTATCATACATCAACTTCCTTGTCATACTTCTGTTCATCCCATTATTTTAACGTAAACCATCATTGTTGTCGAAAAATAGATCACTTCCACTCGTCAATGGAGATCAACTCCGTTGTTGAATCGGCTTCTATCTCAAGATCTGGCGGAATACGTACTAACAAAATCGGACCGTCTATTTGGAATTCAGAATTGTACTTTTTATTTCCAGTAAATTGCTCGATCGTAAATTCATTCATGACAATAGACGTTTTCAATTTTTGATATTCCGGATAGACAATCGTAAGCGTCCCATCTTTCAGTTGAACAGCTGGTAAAACAATTTCTTCTGCAACATCTAGCTTTGCGATCGAAAAGCTACCATACGCAAGAACATCCATTTTCTGATCATCTTCCGTTTTTCTTTCAATATAAACAGAGGAACTTTCATCACCGTAGGAAGAAGTTACTCTTACCTTCTCTCCTTCTATCGGAAAACTATCTTCCTTAAGAAGGAGGTTCGAGCCTTTAGCGTAAATTTCTCCACTGTATAGCATCTCATATAGATCATCTCTCGGTCTGTCCGTTATCTCCGGTTCATCTGATTTAATAAAGAAGGCAGCAACAACAGATAGAAGTAGTACCCCGATATATACAACTAAAAGCCAATGGGTTACTTTCTTTTTAACCCGAACGATAAAAAAGAGCAGCGGTAGTGCAACTATGACAGCCATTGGGATAAGTGCAGCGAAAGTCATCGTCTTACCTCCATTCGATTGAGAATAGCAATTGATGCAAAGAAGAGTACCGCAGTCGTAATCAACGTCTTAATCGCAAACAGGACCATCGATGACTCTAAAAAATAAAATTGAAACAGTATCCAGCAGCATGGCATCTCTTTGCATAAATCCATCATAAAACAAGGAACCAATTACAATAACAGGGATTAATAAAGCGAAGCCTTTATGAATTTGAACTAACGTACCGACGAAATAGCCGATCGAGCTAATCCAAAAAACATAGAGTAAGCTCACTGTTATCCCGATCATCATTTCACTCGTCATAACGGAAGCAATATATAAATCTTCTTTTAAAAGAAAATAGGCGACGGTTTGGATTAAAAAGCGCGATAGAACGGCAGTAAACGCCCCTAACAAGCTCGCAGAGAGTAAAAAAAGGATGTTGGAGAGACTGCTGCTCATACGATTCGTCACAAATGTGAAATCTTGATTTCGATAAGGCTTTGTTGTAATCGTAATCGCCGTTACAAAAATCCAAATAAACGTAAAAATAATCACAAGGTCAGCAGAGTAAAACTTCAATTCAAAGTGATACCCATCTGAGGTCCCCATTGAAGATGAACCACCGCCAAGAGAAAATAAAAACGCAATAAATTGGATGCCAACGAGGGAACTAAATGCATCTATATAAGCTTTCATTTTAAAAGCGTACTGTTTTTTCACCGTTTCCACTAAACTAACGTTCGAAGACATCATCGATTCCCCCTTTCGTATCATTCGTGAGATAGACGCATAGATCGCTAGCCTTTACAGGTATAAATTCTACTCCGCCTCTTAGCGCCTCCTCTTTATTCTCTTTTGTAAAATCATCTCTGACAACAGCGTACAATGTGTCTTTTCCTACTTGGCGCTGAAAGATACAGTTGCGCTCTACAAGCCACTTTTGCACGACAGTAGAAGCTCCTTGAAGAGCAATTGCCCATTCTTTTAAGTCGGAAATAGACTCATGTAGCAGTGTTTTCCCATTTTTAATAAGCAGCACGTCCTCAAGAATATCCTCAATTTCATTTAAATGGTGACTGGAAATTAAAATGGTTCGCGGGTGAGCAAGATAATCCTTCATAAGAGCACGGTAGAAATCCTTTCTTACTGCCTCATCCATTCCTGTTGTAGGCTCATCTAATATCGTCACTGAACATCTGGAAGCCAGGCCAATGATCATATTAAACGTGCTTGTTCTCCCTTTTGAGAGTGTCTGGTGATAATGACTCGGATCAAAACTGAAATATTGTAAAAGACGTTGCGCAAGTTCCATATCCCAATTTGGGTAGAAGCTTTGGGCCACCTCTAGTAATTCATGAAGCTGTAGAGCAGGCGGGAAAAACATTTGGTCGTCAACTAAGATGGTGTTTGCTGACGTGTAAAGATTATTAAATGGATGCTGTTCGAATACTCTCACTTCACCGGATGTTTCTTTAATTAAACCAGCAAGTATTTTCACAAGGGTTGTTTTTCCGACCCCATTTCGACCAATCAGCCCTGTAATCTTATTTTCCTCAATGGTAAATGTAAGTCCGTTAAGGACATTTTTGCGAAAATATGCTTTTGTTAAACCGTTGCATTCAATCACATTCATTGACTTCCCTCCTTCTTTCGTGCGGCCTTAATCATCTCTAGTAATTCAGATTCCTTTATACTCAAGCGTTCAGCTTCGAGAACTAGCTCCTGAATAAGCTGCTTTAGCGTACCACTTCTCCGTTTATGCACAATCGCTTCCTTCGCATTCGTTGCTACAAACATGCCTAACCCCCTCTTTTTATAAAGAATTTGCTCATCTGCTAAAAGGTTGAGCCCTTTTGCTGCCGTAGCTGGATTAATCGTGAACATCTCTGCTAGCTGATATTGAGAATACACCTTCTCATCACTTTGAAAGTGACCGTTTAAGATTTCAGTTTCAATCCATTCGGCAATTTGGACGTATATTGGCTTTGTATCATCTGGGTTTAAAATCATGGCCTCCTCCTTTCTAAATTAGTACATTACTGATGTAATGTACTATATTATAATTAGCTCATTATTTCAAGTGTTTAACGAAAACTAATGATATCTCCTAGTAAGACTGCAAAAATAAACGAGCATCAGATTGGTAAATTTTTTCCTAATGGCTCAATGAATCATTTAATGGTACAGTTAGAGGAATACTTAAAAACAAGTAGGTGGACATATGATCGAAGTTAAAACATCGCCGCTCAGCAATGGAGAATTCAATAGAGGAGTTTTTGCGACAAGAGATATAAAAAAAGGTACGCTTCTTCATGAAGCACCCGTTATTTCATACCCAAATGATCAGCATGAGCATATCGAAAAAACGCTTCTTGCCGATTACGCTTTTGAGTATGGAAAAAACCATTCAGCCATTCTGTTAGGTTATGGAATGCTTTTCAATCATTCTTATGAACCGAATGCCATTTATGAGATTAATTTTGAAAATCACACTTTTGAGTTCTTTGCTTTTAAAGACATCAAAGCTGGAGATGAAATATTAATTAATTACAACGGTGATGTCGATGACAAAGAACGATTATGGTTTGATCAAGGCTAAAATCTAAAGGAGTAAGTATGACTAAACGATGGACAATTACTGAAATTGATAAATTTGTACAAAATCATTCGGAAAGTACACTACTTTCGACCGAGTACCATGGTTTTTCACAAAAGTTGCAATTTAAATGTGCCTGTGGCAGCCATTTCGAAAAAACATTTACAAAGTTTAAAAACAATCATCAGCGGAAATGTGAAATATGCCAACCGCCAAAACCTTCACGCTAACAAAAGAATGGAGTTGATTCTATGAGCAAAGGAAAAGGTGGAACAGGTCGCGGAACAGGGAAAAAGGGCTGGACTCGCTGGCAGGCTAGTGCAAACAAAACAAAAAGTGCGAAGCCTTATAAAAGTAAAGGAACGAAGATTCGAAAGGAAAACTCAGAGTAAACCGTTATCACATAAAAGACAAATTCCGTTTGACATCAATTCAAAAATCAATTATTTTTAAAGTACTAATAACGAGAGGGTGACCCAATAAACATGAAGTTCTAATCCTATTTTTCGAAAAGACGAATTGAAGGTTTCAAAAAACACAGCTGACTCGGCTGCTTTTTGTGTTGTCTTCAATTTAGATTTTCAGAATAGGATTGGTTTTCCTGTTGTTGTCCTCACAACGACAACTTCTTTGCGCAGCCATGCGCCTCCTATTCTGAATATAGGAGGCGTTTTTTGTCTCCTCATACTTTTGCAATGGAGATGATCGTATGCTTTTAGAAGCGATTGGCATAAAGTTTTATATCAAGGATCAACTACTATTAGATATTGAGCGCATTCAAGTTAATCAAGGCGAGCGCATCGGCCTAATTGGCAAAAACGGAACTGGGAAGACCACTTTATTAGAGGTGATCGCAGGAAAAAAACAGGCTGATGAAGGAATGATCCAACTGAATAGCACATGTGAGCTTTTACCTCAGCTCAAACGTTCTAACACCACTAAAAGTGGTGGTGAAGTGACGCAAGAATATATTATTGAGGCACTGGCGAGTAATCCGGAAATATTATTAGCAGATGAACCGACTACCCATTTAGATACAGAGCATATTGAATGGTTAGAAAAAAAGTTGAGAGACTGGCAAGGCGCCATCCTCTTGGTATCCCATGACAGAGCCTTTTTAGATACCCTTTGCACCTCGATTTGGGAGCTTGAAAATGGTCGCATTAAAGTGTATAACGGCAATTACTCTGACTATTTGGAGCAGAAGGAGCTTGAATTGCGGAGCCATGCGGCAGCTTATGAAAAATTTGAACAAAAGAAAAAACAATTGGAAGAAGCATTGATTTTAAAAGAAAAGAAGGCAGCTCGCGCAACAAAAGCACCGAAAAAAGGAATTGAATCGAAAAAGGCAAAGCCGTATTTTGCCAAAAAACAAAAAAAGTTGCAAGCAGTTGCGAAATCAATTGAAACGAGATTGGAAAAACTTGAAAAGGTGGAAAAAATCAAGGAAACTCCCCCCATACAGATGGCATTGCCTAACGAAGAAGCGTTCACTGGCAGAACGATCCTCCGTGTCCTCAATGTAGCAGGAGGGTTTGCCAACCGTGTTCTCTGGAAAAAGGCGAGCTTTGAGGTGCGCGGCGGTGACAAACTAGCCATCGTTGGAGCAAATGGAAGCGGGAAAACGACGTTGCTGAAGAAAATCATTGAACAAGACGTCGGAATCACGCTTTCACCCGCTGTAAAATATGGTTATTTCAGTCAAACAATCGATCTCTTAGATTCTGAAAAGTCGATTTTGGAAAATGTGCAAATTTCATCTGAGCAAACAGAGACCTTCATCCGTATCGTTTTAGCACGGCTCCATTTTTTCCGGGAGGATGTTTACAAGCAAGTTAAAGTTCTTAGTGGCGGGGAACGTGTCAAAGTCGCCCTCGCCAAATTATTCGTCAGTAATATTAATACACTAATTCTGGACGAACCAACTAACTTTCTTGACATCGAGGCCGTTGAAGCTTTGGAGTCTTTGCTGATGGAATATAGAGGAACGATTATTTTCGTCTCCCACGACCGCCGCTTTATTGAAAAAATTGCAACAAGAATATTGACGATAGAAAATGAAGAGCTCCATGTATTCGAAGGCACTTATCAGCAATACAAAAATTATGAGCCACGCTCAGAAGAAGAAGATAATCTTCTCCTTCTGGAAACGAAAATCACTGAGGTATTGAGCAGGTTAAGCATTGAACCGAGCGCTGAACTCGAACAAGAATTTCAAAGATTGCTAGCTATTAAAAGAAAAGCGTTAGAGAAGTAAAAACAACAGCACAGGGCAAAAAACGCCCCTGCGATGATAAGGAAAATCGCTCTCCTTCATGCTCTTCGTTGTCTGAACAATTATTGACTGTCTTTCGGCAACTTACGGTGCAATCCACTTATGGATGCTTCAGGTAATTAATCGATGAATCACCTTAACTTATAACAAAAACAAAGGTGATCGGGAAATCCGTCCGATCACCTTTATTTGACCAAAAGTCTATTATTCATGATATTGCTACCGCTGATTCATCCGTCCAGCCTTTACAGACATCAACCCAATCCTCTGCTCCTGCGTATTCTTGAATTTCTTCACACGAAAGTTCAATCGCTGAATTTATGCTCCCGCATGCTGGAAATAAGGTGTCAAAGCGTTTCATCGAAACATCGAGATAAACATCCAAATTATTCGCTAAACCGAAAGGACAAACTCCACCGATCTTATGTCCAGTTTGTGCAAATACTTCGTCAGGAGAGAGCATCCGAGCCTTAAAACCAAAAGTCTGGCGAAACTTTTTGTTGTCTATTTTCGCATCTCCAGCAGCGACCACAAGAATCGCTTGCTTCCCTTCACCTCGAAAGGAAATGGTTTTGGCAATCCTAGCTGGAATGACTCCAATGGCTTCCGCAGCCATATCAACAGTTGCACTCGATTGTTCAAAAATTTGCACATCTTTGTCCCTATTCCATTTCTTAAAATGTTCTAATACACTTTCTAATGACATCGAGTTCCCTCCCAGCTTTTTACCATATAATAACACGCTTTAACGCAGTGAAGCAATCGTTATCAACCATTATTGCTTAACGGCCAAACAATCTACTCCAAAATCCCCTTTTCACTTGCGTGTCAGCTTTTTCACTTAATAACGGCTCTTGCTCTTCCTCTTTTTCTATTAATACTCCTTTTTCCTTTGCTTCCTTAATCCAACTCGGAAATTCATTCAGAAGCATATCGTAGAGCTGTTCATCAGAGATGGCATCGACATCTTCAATATGAATAAAGTTCGCATTATCCACAAATCGACCTTCGAGTGTATCTATTTTTCGTAAAAAATCAAAATTCCCATTACCAATCCCAACAAATTGCCAAAATAGTGGTTTAATAGATGTCCCTTCAATGATTGGTTTAATCGATCTTTTACATCCACCATCATTAATAAAAACGATAAAGGCAGGGTCATCACTTATCTCTTCCTTCGTATATTTCTTGACAACATCCTTCATCACAGGTGGTTCATCGTTTCTACCAAATTTATGTATCAGCTCATTCTCTAGAATGTACCGATTGACATATCCTTCGAAATCTCTTTCCGTTACCGGGTTCAATCTCGAAAACTCGTTATCATACACCCATACATCCAAAGCACCATCATCATCAAATTGTGACGCAACCGCAAGTATGCGCTCCACCACTTTTTGAACCGTACCATTATTGTATAAAGTTCGCATTGAACCTGTAATATCCAGAACCAATCCGACTCGAGCTCTCACTGTCGTCAGTTTCTTTTTTTCCAAAATGATTTTTACCGTTTTCTTTTGCAAGTCAATTGTCGCCATTTTACTCCTCCTCCCATATTTCTTCTATCATAGCGCAAAGTAAAATAAAGGGATTTAAGTAGTGATAATTTGATGCTTTTTTCCTAGAAAAATTATAACCAGCTTTCTGGAGTTAAAAATACTACGACAACAACACAAATAAATATAAACGCAAGCAAGATTAATAGTTTCATTAGCCCTTTTTTACTCAGGCCATTATTTTCAGTCGATTCTTTTCGCGTGATCATTAGTCCAATGATGATTCCAATGATGACAATCGCTAGCAGAAAGTAACCTCCCATGACATAAATCCCTCCAATCTAGTAGATTCTTGAATAAACAACGAATGAGATAAATATTGTACAGATAATTAATGCCGTTAAAATATGCAGTAATTCATTAGCAGCCAATATAAAAAATTCTATTTGCAAACCTAAATTAAAAATAATTAAGTACACTATTAAAGCAATTACAGAAAAGAACATCCCTTTTTCTCTTATCAGCTTCATCCGCTCATCTTTCTGCAAAAAATGTGGTGAGAGATAGCTTAAGCAAAAGCACATTACTGCGAGCGCAAACATTAATAAAAAGCTTGTATTAAACGGTTCATCTGCCACAAGATTGGTAACTATTAGCAAACCTCCAATGGCAATAAAGAACAGACCGAGAATTAAAAATAAGATTCTATTGTTTCGCATCTTTTTTCCCCCTTTTCTCTTCTTCAAAAACAAATAATTCCTCAATTGTAGTATTAAACGTTTTAGCAAGCAGAAATGCAAGTGGAAGCGAAGGCGAGTATTTCCCCTTTTCAATCGAAATAATCGTCTGTCTTGAAACCCCTAATTTTTCAGCTAAACGATCTTGGGACAAGCCAAATTTTTTTCGATATTCAACTACATGATTTTTCAATAACAACCACCTACCCTACTTTTAGTATAAATGTAAAAGAAACTTTACGTCAAGTTCCCTTTACATTCAATCAAAAAAAAGTTCAGAGCTTTGACAACTCTAAACTCAAGAATATCCGGGGTAATCAAGGTTTTCTTATAACAATTCCTTTATACGTTTCATGACTGAATGAATCGTTAACCGATGAAATGAAATGAGCTCGCCTTTAAATACAACTGCGAAAATCCCATAAGGAGTTGGCGACAGCTCCATTAACTCAGCCCTATCTTTAAAATCGATCATTTCCACATCTAGTCCTAATTTTTGCGCTCCTATTTTTATATTTTCGGTCGCAACCTCAACATAAGGACATTGAAAAGAGCGTAATATCGTAAGATCAGTGAATTTCTTTAACCTCTCATCCCAATTGGTTGGGAAGACTGGCAGTGGTGCGTGATCAGCAAACTGATATACGAGTAACTCAAAGTTATAAGGAGCTGTGTCCACTAATGTGAAACCATTTTTCAAAAAAATGTCCTTGCTTGGTGTCCAGGAAGTGTGGGAGTTGGTCACTACAACTACACCATATTTAGACTCTTTTTTGGCATCTTCAAGGCATCTATGAAGCAATTTACTGCCGTAGCCTTTACCTGTTTTGCTTACCCATAAGCAATGGATCACTAAATAGTTATCAGCATGAACAACTCTGGAAGAATGTTGTGCTTCCGTATATTCAATAAAACCGACTTGTTTCTTATGTTCAAGTAACTGAATATATTTTAATCCTTCTTCAAATTGGGCATTCAACCACTTATTTTTATTTATGTATCCCATTGATTTCTTCTTGCTTCTTAAACAATAGCTCCCCATTCCTTCGAGAAATTCTCCGTCTAATTCTATCAATTCCAAATGGGACTCCTTTTTAGGCAACCGGTGTCCCATTTGGAACCTCCTCATCGATACTCAACAGCACGACATCATCTGCCTCTGGAACTCCCCCAAGTACTAATACTTCTGATTTAAAACCGGCAATTCTCCGCGGAGGAAAATTGACTACCGCTACTATTTGTCGTCCGATGATCTGTTCAGGGGTATACCGTTTCGTAATTTGTGCAGATGAACGTTTGATTCCTAGTTCACCAAAATCGATTTCCAATTTAAGCGCTGGCTTTCGTGCCTCTGGAAACGGCTCCGCTTTTACTATCGTACCAACGCGCAAATCCAACTTCATAAAATCTTCAATCGTTGCCATTTTTATCTCCTCCTATGACTTTCATTTTAATGAAGTGAGCAAAATGAAGCAATATTATGACCATTTTATCGCATAATAGAGATTGAGGTGAAATCATGTACAAGTTATTATCACATAATGATTTAGATGGGGTTGGATGCGGAATCCTTGCGAAACTGGCCTTTGGCAAGGACGTACAGGTTCGTTACAACTCAATTGCTGCATTAAATCGGGAAGTGGAATTATTTTTTGAGAATGATGATCCAGAAACGGTTCTTTTTATAACAGACTTATCTATTAATGAAAAAAATGAAAAAAACATAGAAGCCTTTTTTCAATCAGGGGGAAAAGTGCAGCTTATTGACCACCACAAAACATCCTTAAATTATAATCAGTATGATTGGGGGAACGTTATCGTTGAAGATGACGATGGGAAGCTTACTTCAGCAACCTCCCTTTTTTATCACTATTTGATCGAAAAAGGCCATTTATCGAAAACAGAAGCGTTGGACGAATTTGTTGAACTTGTTCGCCAGTATGATACATGGGAATGGGAAAAGAACGATAATCAGCAAGCTCAACGCCTTAACGCACTCTTCTTCCTTGTTTCAATTGATGAGTTTGAGAAAAAGATGCTTGAGCGCCTTAAATCATTTGATCATTTTCAATTTGATGATTTTGAGAAAAAAATTCTAGATATGGAAGAGGGGAAAATTGAGCGCTACATTCGCCGAAAAAGAAGGGAGATCGTTCAAGCACAAATCAACGATCATTTTGCTGGTGTCGTCTATGCTGAATCCTACCATTCTGAGCTTGGAAACGAACTAGGCAAAGAATATCCACACTTAGATTATATCGCTATTATCAATATGGGTGGCAAACGATTGGGCTTTCGTACGATTCATGATCATATAGACGTTTCGAAGATTGCAGAAAAATTAGGTGGGGGCGGACATGCAAAAGCAGCCGGATGCACGCTGACTGAAAATGCCTATAAGTTGTATGTTAGCAACACCTTTCAACTTGAGCCCCTGCATGAGGATGCAAAAAATAACCGTTATAACGTCAAGGGGGTCTCCTTTGGAACACTGTATTTAAATCGCCGCGAAGATCATTTTTTCATACATTCAAACACAAATTCTGAATGGATAATCGAAAAAAATCGCAGGCAATTAGCTCAAACATTCTCCAGCTTTACAGAAGCTGAGAAATTTCTTAAACGTACTGAAGCTTGCTGGTTAACAGATGACGATCATTTTGTAAACTATTTAAAAAATGAAGTGAAAAAACGAAAATGAGGGTTTTTCTATTGGAAACCCTCATTCTTACGAATATTTGACCCTATTTTTGAACGCAAGCAAGCATAATCATACGGGCTTATTAGTCATTTCTGCCTTTCAAAGGCAAAAATGGCTTTGAATTAAACTTGCAAAATTAGATATATCAGCGATTTTTTTCATATATCGGCGAAAAATGAAATATATCGGCGAAAATCGGAATATATCAGCGAAACACCAAAATCACAACCAAAAGGCCACCAGAAAGACCAATTTTATTTTTTTAACAACAAATACATAAAATACGGTGCACCAATTAACGCAACCATAATACCTGCAGGAACTCCATCCGGGTCAACAAGATTTCTGCCAATCGTATCTGCCAAAGTAAGGAGCCAGCCTCCGAGCAAGATGGCTACTGGGATATAAAGCTGATTTCTAGGACCTACTAATGCTTTAGCGATATGGGGGGCCATTAAACCAATAAAGGCGATCCCACCCGTTACCGAAACAGCAGCTGCGGCCAATGCAACTGCAGCCAACAACAAGGTGACTCTTTCTTTTTCTACTGCTACACCTACACCCACCGCTACCGGCTCACTCACCCCTAATAAATTTAAACGGTTAGCACGATAAAGGGTAAAAGGAACCAACACAATCAACCACGGCAAAATGGCCAAAATAAACGGCCAATCCGCACCCCAAATATTCCCGTTCAGCCACTTAGCAATAAAATCGACCTTAAATGGATCAACCGCTGAGAAAATAATAATCATCACACCGGAAAACGCCATGGAAAAACCGACGCCAATTAATACTAACCTTACAGGCTGTAGACCTGTTTTACGATCATAAGAAAAAAGATAAAGGAGCGCTGCCGTCAACATCGCACCAGCAAAAGCGACAACTGGCAATAGATAGACAAATGAGCCACTGCTTACTGGAATGAACAGATAAAAAATAGCAACCCCTAACCCAGCACCAGCGTTTATCCCAATAATCCCTGGATCCGCTAAATCATTGCGTGTAATTCCCTGTAAAATGGATCCTGATAAAGCGAGGGCCATCCCTGCCAGCAAGGTGACAATCAATCTTGGCATCCGAACGGAGAAAATAACGAACTCTTCTTTAAATGTTCCTTGACCTAATAAAGTGGGGATAAGGCGATCAAAAGAAACAGATGAACTGCCAATTCCCATGCCAATGACCGCAGTTGCTATAATCACAATGGTTAAGAGCAATAATGTCAGCCTTTGTTTTTTAACAACACTTGGATGAATCATGTGAATGCTTTCCCTCCTTTACGAACAATGAAAAGGAAGAATGGTAATCCTAAAATGGACACGATTGCAGCAACCGGCGTTTCATATGGAGCGCTAATCGTCCGCCCAAGCGTATCTGCCAACAGCATAAAGCCTCCGCCGACCATAATCGACATCGGAATAATAAAGCGATAGTCCGTTCCCACGACTGCCCGTACGATATGAGGCACCATGAGTCCAATAAAGGCCATATTCCCAATTAACGCGACTGCAGCTCCAGCAAGAATGATAATAATAAAAAACAAAATTGCTTTCACTTGGGTTGTTTTCTGTCCTAACCCAACCGCCACCTCTTCATTTAAGCTTAAAATCGTCAGTTGTTTAGAAAGGAATAGAGCAAACAATAGGCCGATTACAATAAATGGAACAATAACTTGAAGCTGACTCCAAGTTGTGCCCACCAAACCGCCCGCCGTCCACATTGAGACATTTTTTGAAATCTTAAAATAGAGCCCGATCCCTTCAGCTATCGCTGTTAAAAAAGCAGAAACAGCTGCTCCAGCTAACACGATGCGAAAAGGAGAAAACCCGCCTTTTTTCACTGCTCCAAGACCTATAACCATGGCAGTTCCTACCCCAGCTCCGATAAAGCAAGCAATCATAATGCTAAAATAATTAGCTGTTGGAATAAAGGCCAATGTTACCGCTAAAGCGACGTTTGCCCCCGCTGTTAGACCAAGCAGACCTGGATCTGCTAACGGATTGCGGGTCACCCCCTGCATAATTGCCCCTGAAACAGCAAGCGCAGCCCCAACAAATGCTGCAGCAACTTCACGTGGCAGGCGGATCTCACGGATCATTGCCAGCTTGTCCCCACTTTCATTCGTTGCTATGGCAAACCAAATATCTTTCAATGTTGTATCTGCTGCTCCGAAAACAAGAGCAGCAGCAAATACAGCAATAAAAAGCACAATTCCTATTATTAGCTTGTATGTAAATGGAATGAAAGGTTTATATTGTCTCGTCATCCGTCTCTCTTCTTTCGTAGATTTGAACGTATGCATAAAACAAGGAATTCTCGATAAAAGAATTCCTCGTTTTGTTCGTTCATCATTTGCTATTTAAAAAGCTTTCCGTAAAGAATTCCAATTGAAAGTCTAATGTAATTGGATCATTGAAATAGAATTCTGAGGCGTCTACTTCGAAAACTCGCTCATTTTTTACTGCTGGAATATTTTTATAAGTTTCCGTCTCTTTAAAAGAATTATCCACACCATCTGAGCTTAAAATAATGTAATCACCGGAATACTCTGGAATGACTTCTGTTGATAATGCATAGTATCCTTCTTTTAAAGCCATTTCCTTCACTTTTTCAGGCATCGCTAACTTCATTTCTTGATATAAAATCTCTGTGCCACGGCCCCAGTTATCACCAAACACATAGAGCTGTTTATCATATCTTTCAAATACAGATACAGTTGCATCCTCACCAATTTTTGCTTTAATATCTTCTCCAGCCTGGGCGGCACGCTTTTTGAAATCCTCGACCCATGCTTTTGCCTCTTCTTCTTTATTTAACAACTTTCCAATTTCAATATGCTGGGTTAAGTAATCCACATTTCCATAAGTATATGTTACCGTCGGAGCAATCTCCGCTAATTTATCAAGATTATTGTTTGTTGACGCAGCGATAATTAAATCCGGCTCCAATTCAATAATTTTTTCTAAATTTTCATCCGATACTTCCTCTGCATCAGTTATATAAGATTCATAGCGTTTATTCGCTTTTGACCATGAATCGACACCAACAATATTCACATCGAGCGCCATTACGCTACCTGCATTAGCTAGAGCAACTACACGCTGTGGGTTTGCCGGCACTTCGATTGGACCGTTTTCTGATTCGTACGTTATCATCTCAGATACTTTTTGCTCTTCCCTTGTTTCCTTTTCACTGTCTGCATTAGATTCTTTATTGCCGCAGGCGCTAATAACGAGCACCGCCAACAGCATAAATGGAATGAGTAATTTCTTCATCATTTTCTTCTCCCCTAAGTAGGTTATATGTGATACACATTGGTTTATTTGTTCGCGGATCGCGTCCTATTTCAGCATCAATAGAAAATACTTTCTTCAATACCTCCCGGTTGATCACTTCTTCACAATTTCCTGCTTTGACAATTTCCCCGCCCTTTAATGCGATCATATAATCCGCAAAACGCGCCGCCTGGTTTAAATCATGTAGTACCATAACGATTGTACGACCTTGCTCAACATTTAGCTTCTGGAGTAACTCCAATACTTCTAGTTGATGCGCCATATCAAGGTACGTTGTCGGTTCATCAAGGAAAATAATTTCTGTTTCCTGGGCTAACGCCATCGCAATCCAGACGCGCTGCCTTTGCCCACCTGATAAAGAATCAACTGGTCGATATTTGAAATCCTTTGTTCCAGTCACTTCTAACGCCCAATCGATCGCTTCATAATCTTTTTTTGTAAGACGACCGAATCCTTTTTGATAAGGGAAACGTCCATAGGATACTAGTTCACCTACTGTTAAGCCACTAGCGCTTTCTGGAGTCTGTGGAAGGATAGCCATTTTCTTGGCCAATTCTTTTGTACTTCCTTTAATAATATTTTCTCCATCTAAGATCACTGTTCCAGATTGGTGAGGAATGATCCGTGTAATCGCCTTCAAAAGTGTAGATTTCCCACACCCATTGGAGCCAATAATCGTCGTAATTTGGTGATCTGGGATTTCCACATTGAGCCCGTTAACGATTAAACGTTCACCATAGCCAATGCTTAAGTCCTCCGTTCTTAGGCGAACCATTTCCATACCTCCTTATTTAAGCATTTATTTCCAATTGATAATGATTTTCATTACTGTTATGAGGTAAATATAATGGGATTTGCACCTCACTGTCAATATTTTTGTGACTATTTCAAAAAAAATTCACTTTCATAGAAAGTTTCTTTTTTATCTATTGCTAAAATGAAAAAAGACGTTTATAGTTAAATGAGAATGATAATCAATAACATTTGAGGTGAACGAAATGGATAAACAAGAGCTTTATGATGTTACCATTGTTGGAGGCGGACCCGCAGGACTCTACTCTGCTTTTTACAGCGGTCTTAGAGAAATGAAGACAAAAATTATAGAATTTCAGCCACAGCTTGGTGGAAAGCTTCACGTTTATCCTGAAAAGATGATCTGGGATGTAGGTGGATTAACTCCTACTTCTGGAGAAAATCTCATTAAACAGCTTGTTCAGCAAGGATTAACATTTAATCCAACGGTTGTATTAAATGAAAAAGTGGAAGCTCTTTCACAAGACGAAAACGGTGTTTTTATCTTGCAGGGTTCCTCAGGTCAAACACATTATTCAAAAACAGTCATCATGGCGGTCGGCGGAGGAATTTTAAAACCGCAAAAGCTGCAAATCGAGGGTGCAGAACGATTTGAAATTACAAATTTAAATTATACAGTTAAATCACTTAAAAGGTTTAAAGATAAAACGATTCTTATTTCAGGTGGGGGGAACTCTGCCATCGATTGGGCAAACGAATTAGAACCGATTGCCAAAAAAGTCTATCTCACTTATCGGAAAGACAATTTATCCGCTCATGAGGCACAGGTATCTCAGCTCCTAAATGGGACAGTTGAATGCTTCTTTAACTCAGAAATTACCAAGCTTATTGCCGATAACAGTCATGAGTACATCCATTGCGTGGAATTAACCAACCATGAAACAGGTGAAGTATCTTATGTCGAAGTCGATGACGTCATCATTAACCACGGCTATGAGCGAGATGCAGCCCTATTAAAAGAAAGTCAACTTAAGGTAGAGCTAGTGGATGATTTTTATATCGCAGGAAATTCAACATGTGAATCCTCAATCCCCGGCTTGTTTGCGGCAGGAGATATAGTCTCTTACGAAGGAAAAGTTCATTTAATTGCCGGTGCTTTCCAAGACGCTGTTAATGCTGTCAACAAAGCGAAGCAATTTATTCAGCCTGATGCGGCAAAAGGCGGTATGGTTTCCTCGCATAATGAACTCTTTAAAAAGCGTAATCGAGAGCTCGTTAAACAGCTTGTTCAATAATTTTTTATTAACCAACTTCAAGGATGCATTTTCTCCAACTGAAGGATGTGTGAAACCAAGGTTTACATGAAATGAGCCATAAATCGTTTGTTCAACCTTTTGTTTCCAATGCTATTATCAAAAGTGGAGCTTCTGTAGGCTTCACTTTTTCTATTTTGCTTTTTCAAGCAATCAAATTTTTAGAACTTCCTGAAAGAAATGTGCATAATAGTATTCGTAGTGGTTTAGTTAAATATGATTAGGAGGGTACACAAAATGCCAAAAAATCTGCAAGATACTACCACATTGCATAACGGAGTAAAAATGCCTTGGTTTGGCCTTGGCGTCTTTAAAGTAAAAGAAGGTTCCGAAGTGGTTGAAGCTGTAAAAGCTGCAATCAAAAATGGTTACATAAGCATTGATACGGCTGCCATTTATCAAAATGAAGAAGGCGTAGGACAAGGAATTAGAGAATCTGGAGTTGCCAGAGATTCCTTATTTGTTACTTCAAAAGTTTGGAATTCAGATCAAGGCTATGAATCAACATTGCAAGCATTTGAAACAAGCTTACAAAAGCTTGGTATGGACTATTTAGACCTTTATCTGATTCACTGGCCTGGAAAAGACAGTGCTAAATATAAAGAAACATGGAGAGCGTTAGAGAAGCTTTACAAGGATGGAAGAGTCCGTGCAATCGGTGTTAGTAACTTCCATGTTCACCATCTAGAGGATCTAATTGCTGATGCAGAAATTAAACCGATGGTCAACCAAGTGGAATATCATCCGCATTTAGCTCAATTAGAGCTTCGTGATTATTGCAAAAAGCAAAGAATTCAATTAGAAGCATGGTCACCACTTAAGCAAGGACAGCTTTTAAATGAACCAACCATTGTAGAAATTGCAGAAAAGTATCAAAAATCGCCTGCCCAAATTATTTTACGCTGGGATCTGCAAAACGAAGTGGTCACGATTCCTAAGTCCATTAAAGAACATCGCATCATTGAAAATGCGGACATTTTTGATTTTGAGCTAGCGCCTGAAGATATGGCAAAGTTAGATGGACTCAACAAAAATGAACGTGTTGGTTCAAATCCAGATGAATTTGAGGTTGGATTCCAATAAGGAACCCCTTATCTCATTAGAAGGCCATAGTCTGACTATGGCCTTCTTCACTACTCTATCCACTGTACAATGTCTTCTAGTTTCTTCCTTGTTTTTGGACGGGGTTCCTTCGCACGATAACCAAAGGCGACCATCACAGAAACACCGAGATGACCATTCTCTAATAGACCTTCTTCCTCGAGAACAGCTTGTACCTTATCGAAATCAAACCCTTCTATCGGACAAGAATCTATCCCAATCTGGGCTGCTGCTGTCATCATATTGCCAAGCGCGATGTAGGTTTGCTTGCACGCCCAATCAAAAATCGCTCGATCACTCTCAAGTAAATGTAAATCCTCTTCTTGAAAGCTTTTATACCGAACTTTAATCTGTTCAAATACTTCAGGGGGAAATTTCTTCACATTTAGCATCTGATCTTCGACATACTTACTATCATATTTCGTATCCTTAATCGTTCTTGCGAGAATGACAACGAAATGACTTGCGGTTGGAAGCTGTCCCTGTGCTCCCCAAGAAACCTCACGCAGTTTTTCCCTTAATTGGCGATTTTGCACAACAATAAATTTCCATGGCTCATATCCAACCGAACTGGGCGACAATCTTCCTGCCTCCAAAATAAATTGAAAATCACTATCGGATATTTTTTTCGTTGGGTCAAATTCCTTTGTAGCATGCCTAAACTGAAAGGCTTCTAAAATTTCTTTCTTTTTATCTTCATGGTTGCTCATCATTCACTACTCCTTTAGAAGATTTTTATAATGGCTCATTATACGGTAAAATATAAACCTTCGTACAATAAAAGGCACTAAATCTGCTAAAAAACCAATCAAACGTTTGATCAAAACAAGGAAATTACTTAAAAATCATAAAAATCCTGCTCAAATAAACTCACTTCACCTGATCAAGGCTGACAATTGGCCAATTGTCAGTCTCTTTAAAATCATCATCTCTTTTCAATTGGAATATGAGTAGGAATATCAAAGAGCCATAACCAGAACAAAGCCATCGGGATGCTTAAAAGGAACGTGAGCAAAGGTTTTTTATAGTGCATACGCAAAAACGGAAACATGATACAATCAAAAATGGCGCTCCAGCCTAATGACCATCCGTACTTATAGACAATTGTCCCTTGCGCTTGCATAATGTATTCAAACCCGACATAAATACCAATCCAGCATAAATAATGCCGAATGATTCTCCAGAAGCCCGCACCTTCTGGATAACGGGATAAAAACATTAATGCAGTGGCCGGAAAGACAACGAAGGTATAGCCCATTTCTAATAAAGTAAAGTTATACCAATCGATATCTGGTGACATTCGCCATAACCAATGAGCCGCGCATAAGAAATTATACGTCAAGTTTCCAAGAGCAATATACTGCATCGTCGGATACATTCGCTCCCAATTTCGATAATCTCTTCTAACCCATACTGCAATAAAACTAATAATCGTAAGAAAAATGTGCATAGACAAGACCCTTTGCCTTTTTTCTTTTAGTTTGCACATTTCTATGAACTTTCTTGTATTAAGAACAAAAAAAACTCCATAGATTATTTTGGCTATCTTATCTACAGAGTTTCTTTTTTAGTTTAAGCGATAGATTCTTGCTTCATAGGGGGCCAGTTGTAAAGATTCTTCTTCCCCATGAGCACAAACATCAAGATTTGCTAACATTAAGCTTTCCTTTTTGTATTGCACTCCTTTAATTGGTTCAACTTCAATTGAGCTCGGTGATAAATTACATAAAACTATTACTTTTTCATTGCGATAAGTGCGTGTATACGCATAAAGCGACGGGTGCTCTTCTAGTACTAAATCATAGCGCCCGTAGACAAAAATTGGATTTGACTTACGCAACCGAATCATCGTTTTATAATAATTTAATATAGAGTTTGGATCTTTCTTTTGAACCTCCACATTAAGTTCTTTATAATTAGGATTCACCCCGATCCATGGGATCCCTTCCGTAAAACCAGCATTGTTAGCAGGAGACCATTGCATTGGCGTTCTTGAATTATCGCGACTTGTCGCCCAAATAATTTCCATAATTTCGTTCATCGCCTTGCCCTGCGCTGTCAGTTCCGCAAACAAGCCTCTTGTTGAAACATCGTTATACTCGCTAATGGAAGAAAATTTAACATTTGTCATGCCAATCTCTTGGCCTTGATAAATAAAAGGGGTGCCCTGCATAAAAAAGTACATCGTTGCTAATGAAGTAGCGCTTTCTCTCCAATATTTCTCATCATTTCCCCATGTTGAAACACTTCGCGCTTTATCATGATTCTCAATAAACAAGGCATTCCAGCCGCTCTTTTCTAACGCTTTTTGCCATCTGGTTAACACTCGCTTCAATTCTAATATATCAAGTGTTTTCGTCTCGGAATCCCACAGACCCAAATGTTCGAATTGAAAAATCATATTAAACTTTCCGTTCTCTTCGTCTACCCATTCGTGAATATCTTCGATCCCTACCCCATTTGCTTCAGCAACGGTCATAATATCATATTTAGCAAAGGTCTCATTCTTCAATTCAGTTAAGAAGGGTAAAATTCCATCAACATTCATATACTTGCTCCAAGCAGGAACATATGAAAGTTCATCTCGGTTTTCGACATTTGAAAAGGTCAAATCCTTCTTAATATGACTGATGGCATCCACTCGAAAACCATCGACTCCTTTAGCCAACCACCAATTCACCATAGAATATAAAGCGGAACGAACCTCTTGATTTTCCCAGTTCAAATCAGGCTGTTTTTTTGAGAAAAGATGCAAATAATACTGGTTTCTCTTTTGATCGAATTCCCAGGCGGATCCTCCAAATATACTTCCCCAATTATTCGGTTCCTTCCCATCGACTCCATCTCTCCAAATATACCAATCACGTTTCTTATTCCCTGTAGATGAACGGGATTCTATAAACCAGGGGTGCTCATCGCTCGTATGATTAATAACCAAGTCTATAATCAACTTCATACCCCGTTGATGCACATTTTCAAGTAATTGGTCAAAGTCCTCCATTGTCCCAAAGTCTTCCATAATCTCTTGATAATCACTTATATCATAGCCATTATCATCATTAGGAGACTTGTACATAGGACAAAGCCAAATGACATCAATTCCAAGCTCTTCAATATAATCCAGCCTCGATATTAACCCTTTTAAATCCCCTATTCCATCACCATTTGAATCTTGGAAGCTACGGGGATAAATTTGGTAGGCTACAGCTTCTTTCCACCATTTTTTCTCCATGTTTTCCCTCTATTTCTATCTGGTGTCATTCTCCAGATGTTGTAATCTTTTTACACGATTCACGTTCTATTAACGTAGTTGAAACTAAATGATGTTTAACCGCCTCATTGGGATTCTGTATTTTCTCCAATAAAAAGTTAGTAGCTTCAAGCCCTAATTCAAATATGGAAATATCCACCGAAGTTAATGGCGGCTTAACATAGGCAGATAAAGCATGATTATTAAAACTTATAATGGAGACATCTTCTGGAACTTCATAGGAAAGCTCCTCTAAATAACGAATAACCTCATAAGCAGCTAAATCATCGTGGGCAACAATTGCCGTTGGCGGTTCAACTAAGTCCATTAATTTTTGAATCGCTTCTTTCCCATTCAATTTCATATCGTTATCCCGAAGAAAATATTTTTCCTCATAGGGAAGACCAATTGTGCTCAGTGCCTTTTTATACCCATTTAAACGATCAATTGAAACAACAAAATCCAAATCCCCCCCAATGAATGCGATTCTCTCATGTCCTAAAACTTGGAGATATTTCACCACTTCATGAGCGATTTTTTCATTATCATTATCAATATATGTTATCTCGTGCTCGAATTCATACGGGCGACCTACCATTGTAAAAGGAAATTTGACTTCTTTTAAGTATTTCATTGTCCGGTCATTGACTCTTGAATATAGTAAAATAATTCCATCCACTTTTTTCCCTTGAACCATCGATACAACTTCTTCATAAATTTCATTCTCAGTTCCACCAGTTGAAAAATAAATTCCATATTTACCGGCATGTGCACTGACACAAATACCACGAATAACTTCTGGAAAGAACGGATTTTGGAATGCTAAGGAAGTGGAGTTGGACATAACCACACCAATTGTTTTTGTAGATTTTGCCGCTAAATTTCGAGCTTGAAAGTTAGGATAATAACCAAGCCTGTTCATGACCTCCCTAACCTTTCGCTTTGTTTGCTCACTTATTCTTGGATTGTCTGCAATAACTCGAGAAACTGTTGAAGGAGAAACATTTGCTTCTCTTGCTACATCGATGATGGTTACAGCCATTGAAATTCCCTCCCTAATATGTTTATTTTACCGCTCCCTCAGAGACGCCTTTTATAATTTCTCGTTGGGCAAAGAAATAAAGAATAATCACTGGAATGATTGCTATTGTGAGACCAGCTAACGCTAAATGCCACTGTTTTGTATACTCACCAAAGAAAAAGAACATTTTCAATGGAATCGTCTCCATCCCCTGTTGATTAATAACAAGCGAAGGCAATAAATAATCATTCCAAATCCAAATTGTATTTAGAATTGCCACTGTTACTGTGATCGGCTTAAGAATTGGAAAAATAATATGCCAAAAAATTTGAAACTTATTCGCACCATCTATTGTAGCAGCTTCATCCAGCGATTTGGGGATGGAATTTAGGGCGCCGTGGTACAAAAATATCGATAAACTAGCTCCAAAGCCCAAATACATGAAAATTAATCCACCGCGATTTAGCATTTCAAATTTCCCGAAAATCGTTACAAGCGGAATCATAACCGACTGAAATGGAATAAGCATTGCTGCAACAAAGATGAAGAAAATTATCGTACTTACTTTACTCTTTGTTCGCGATAGTGCGTAAGCAGCCATTGCTGAAAAAATGATGATAATGAGCACGCTCGCTCCCGTGATCAATAAGGAGTTCCCGAATGTTTTTAAAAAGTCCAATTCTTTAAAGGCTGCAATGTAATTATCAAAGGTTAAATGACTTGGAGGTTTTAATGTATCCTCAAAAATCTCCCGCTTTGTTTTAAGAGAATTGACAATCATTAAATAAAAAGGCGCTAACCATAAAAGAGCTAAAAAGATCCCTATCACTTCAAGTGGAATTAAATACTTTTTACGCATTACATTTCCACCTCGCGTTTCTTATTGATATAAACTTGCACTAATGCGATGACCGCTACGATAATGAAAAAGATGACTGCTTTTGACTGGGCATACGCCATGTCATATTGTTTGAAAGCTGTATTGAAGATTTCCATCGCAACCATTTGCGTTGAATCGTATGGTCCCCCACCTGTTAACGATAAGTTCTGGTCATATAATTTAAATGTATTGGAGAGGGTTAAGAACATACTAACGGTAAAAGCCGGTGCGACAAGCGGGAATATAACATGCCAGAATCGTTGGAAAGCATTAGCCCCGTCGATTTCCGCCGCTTCAATTAATTCTTTCGAAATACCTTCTAAATAAGCAATATAAATGACCATAATATATCCTGCCATTTGCCAGCTCATTAGAATCACAAGACCCCAAAAGCCCGTACTAGGTGTCGATAACCATCCCTTTAAACTTTCTAACCCAACAAGGCTTCCAAAGCCAGCAAATGCCTTTGTGAAAATAAACTGCCATATAAAACCGAGAATCAATCCCCCTATTAAATTGGGCATGAAGAAAATGGTACGCATTAATTTATTCGTCTTTAATTTTGCTGTTACTAAAAGGGCTAAAGATAACCCGATAACGTTAATTAACACAATCGATACAATCGAAAATTTGGCTGTGAACCAGAGTGAGTTCAGAAAGCGCTCATCTTGAAATATCGCTTTATAGTTAGCAAGACCAACAAAGCCGGTTGCTTGGATTCCATTCCAATCCGTAAAAGAGTAGTAAATGCCTAATAACAAAGGAGCAATTACAACTAACACCAGTGCAGCTAGCACGGGCATTAGAAATAACCAATAGGACCATTCCCGAATGCGCATTTTCTCACCTTCCATAACTTTAAATCGCCTTTCTTCATTGTATCTGAAGGAAGATCTATATTCCTATTCTAGTAAATTCATATAATCAATACGCCGATAGCAACTTATTTAAACTCTATAAAAATAAAACACTCTATTTACTCTGACAAAACAAAGTAGCACATCGGCTACTTTGTTTTGTCAGGAATGTCGGCTAATTCCAAGAAAAAAACTATTTATTGACGTCCCTTTTCCCAAGCTGCTTTTGAGGTAGCGATAACATCTTCCCAGCTTGATTCACCACTTAAATACTTTTGAATTTGAACGCCAAGCTCATTTTCACCCCATCCAGTAGGATAACCCATGAATGTCCAGCCAATCGTTTTTCCTTTTTGGGAATATTCATATACATCCTTTGAAAGCGGATCTGCTATCTTTTCAGAGTCATAGCCTTCGTATGCAGGAATAAAATTGAATTCGCTTACAACTGCCTCCTTACCGGTTTCAGAGGTATATAACCAATTCAAGAAATCTTTTGCCGTTTCGATCACAGCTTCATCTGCATTACTATTTACGCCCCAATACATTGGAATTCCTACTGGAATGCGATCCCCTTCATACCCTTCTACCGGTATTGGCAAAATGCCGATTCCATTTTGAGCAAATTCCTCATCAATACCTGCAATCGAACCATACACCCAGTTTCCTTGTTGAATAATAGCGACTCTTTCAAGTGAGAAAAGTTCCTCAACTTGTTGAGAATAGTCAAGACTTACAGTTGGTTGTACAGAATAATCATTTTGCAAATCGAGAATTCTTTTAAATGCATCACCATATTTAAACTCAACTGTCGGTGCATCAAACGCGGTTAGAACATTATGTTCGAACTCTGGCGCTAAGAACGTATTGGATAAATGTAAACCAGTCACCCATTTTTCTTTTCCTGGGAGAGCAAATACTGCCTCAAGGCCTAATTCTTCCTTCTTGCTATCTAACTCCTTTACAGCAGCTTCTAAAGAAGAAAAATCAACAATTGAAGCAGGATCAATGCCCGCTTTTTCAAATACATTTTTATTGTAAATAAAGCCATAACCTTCTTGGTTAAACGGAAGCCCTAGAACTTCCCCCTCTACTGTTACTCCCTCAAGGGTACCATCTAAAGCCAAGCCTGCAGCCTCTGTATCAGATAGATCTGCTAATTTATCTTTCCAATCAGCAACGTCTTGGGGCCCACCAATATTGTAGATAGCAGGTTCATTGCCTGAAGCAAACTTGGAGCGTAATGCTGCTCCGTAGTCTTCTCCTCCACCTACGGTAGTGATATTGATTTTGACATTTTCATGCTCATCCTCATATGCTTTTGCCACTTGTTCAAACTGATCCTTGAATTCTACTTTAAACTGAAAAACATCAATCGTGACGACTTCGCCATTAGATTTCCCTTCTGGAGAAGTTGCTGGTTTTTCACCTCCATTACAACCTGCTAAAAAACCTGCGAAGCCTATTGTTGCTGCAAGTAAACCTGCACGCCATTTACCTTTCATTTGTTTCCCCTCCACTTTTAAAATATTAAGTTTGCGAAAACGCTTGCACAACCTTCAAAAAAGAATGCAAAGCTTAGGAAAGCGTTTGCACAACTTTAATGTAAACTCATCCTAACATAGGTTTTTAAAAATGACAAGGACTATTTTATTCCCTTTGAAAAGAAAGAACAAACGCCTCATACGGTCTTACTTCAAGCGCTTTTTTATTTAATTCAAGATGATCATAATTTGCTATTACCACTTGTCCATTCTTTCCCTCCACATCACAATCGGACCATGTCAATGTCTCCGATCTTTTTGAAAAATTGGCTACAACTAACCATTCTTCGTTTTCCAGAACTCTTTTATAAACAAAAAGATAAGGATGCTCCGATAACAGGAGTTGAAAGCTTCCATACGTAATAATATCATGAGTCTTTCTTAGTTTAATTAGTTTTTGATACGTATAAAAAATCGAATTAGGATTAGCAAGGGCACTTTCTGCATTAATCTCGTTTACATTATCATTCATTTGCAGCCATGGTGTACCTGTCGTAAATCCACCATCCGGGGTCCATTGCATTGGGGTACGTGCATTATCACGTCCTTTTGCATAAATACTCTCCATTATCTTTTCATGGGGAATCCCCTGCTCCTGTTTTTCCTTATACATATTAATGGTTTCTATATCTTGATAATCTTCAATGCTAGCAAACTTAACATTCGTCATCCCTAACTCCTCACCTTGATATATATAAGGAGTTCCTTGCAGCATATGCAGACAAATGGCAAGCATTTTTGCAGATTGTTCACGATATTCCCGCTCATCACCAAATCGTGAAACCACTCGCGGTTGGTCATGATTATTCCAATAAAGGCTGTTCCAACCTTTATGATGAAGAGCTTGCTGCCACTTTTCTAGATTTTTTTTCAAATCAACCAGTTGAAGAGACTGAATATCCCATTTTTCATAGGGTCCCCTATCTAAATCCATATGTTCAAACGTAAATACCATATTTAATTCTTGATTCTCAGGATTCGTATAAATTTGAGCATCCTCTGGTGTCGCTCCAGGCATTTCTCCAACAGTTAAAACATCATAATTTTGTAAAACCGTTTCATTCATTTCACGTAAGTAAGTATGAATTTTGGGGCCGTTCATAAAATAGGCACTTCCATCTGCAAATACCTGCTCTGGATGCACAGTGCCATCAGGGAAGCGGACATCCTTTGAAATAAAATTGATCACATCCATACGAAAGCCACCGATGCCCTTATCTAGCCAAAAGGTCATCATTTCATAGATCTCTTTTCTTAAAGGCTGATGCTCCCAATTTAAGTCAGGCTGTTTTTTAGAAAACAGATGCAAATAATACGAGCCTGTTTTTTCATCCTTTTCCCATGCTGATCCAGAAAAAATAGAACCCCAATTATTCGGTGGAGCACCGTCTTTTCCCTCTTTCCAAATATAAAAATCTCGATACTTTGAACTTGTTGATTTTCTCGATTCGACAAACCAGGAATGTTCATCAGAGGTATGATTCACGACAAGATCCATAACAATTCGAATTCCTCTGTCTTTTGCTTCCTCAATTAACCGCTCAAAATCAGCCATTGTTCCAAACTCTCTCATAATCGCTCGATAATCACGAATGTCATAGCCATTATCGTCATTGGGAGAATCATAGATTGGGCTTAACCAAATAACATCAATACCCAGTTTACGTAAATAATCCAACTTCGAAATAATTCCTTGCAGATCACCAATTCCATCCCCATTAGAATCCATAAAACTCCGGGGATATATTTGGTAGACAACACTGCGCTTCCACCAGGGTTCTTTTCCATTTAACGTCTTCTCCACTTCCATTCACCTCATTTCAACCCCATTGTACTCCTTCTTTCACAATTGCGCAATCGTTTGCACAAATGATTGCACAATTTTTAAAAGCGTTAATGGCGAAGAACTCCACGTATGTAAAATTCTTGCCAAACCTCCAAAATATTTAGGGAAACGCTTCATTCAAGTAATACCCGTCGGGAATTATTCCATTCTACTGACTTTTTTAGTAGTCTCAATGGGATGTGTATTCGGACTGAACGGGCGAAACTTGAACGGTTCTTGTCCGAATAAGAGGTGTATTCGGACAGAACGAGCGAAACTTGAACGGTTCTTGTCCGAATAAGAGGTGCATTCGGACCGAACGGGCGAAACTTGAACGGTTCTTGTCCGAATAAGAGGTGTATTCGGACGGAACGAGCGAAACTTGAACGGTTCTTGTCCGAATAAAAGGTGCATTCGGACCGAACGAGCGAAACTTGAACGGTTCTTGTCCGAATAAAAGGTGTATTCGGACGGAACGGGCGAAACTTGAATGGTTCTTGTCCGAATAAGAGGTGTATTCGGACAGAACGAGCGAAACTTGAACGGTTCTTGTCCGAATAAGAGGTGCATTCGGACCGAACGAGCGAAACTTGAATGGTTCTTGTCCGAATAAGAGGTGTATTCGGACGGAACGGGCGAAACTTGAACGGTTCTTGTCCGAATAAGAGGTGTATTCGGACCGAACGAGCGAAACTTGAATGGTTCTTGTCCGAATAAGAGGTGTATTCGGACCGAACGAGCGAAACTTGAATGGTTCTTGTCCGAATAAAAGGTGTATTCGGACCGAACGAGCGAAACTTGAACGGTTCTTGTCCGAATAAAAGGTGTATTCGGACCGAACGGGCGAAACTTGAACGGTTCTTGTCCGAATAAAAGGTGTATTCGGACCGAACGGGCGAAACTTGAACAGTTCAAATAAGCTCCCAATTTAACGGACGGGAACAAATGAGGTCGGCAAGAGTTCAATCCGATTCATAGCGCCAATAAGAAACAAACTGTCGGAATGAACGCCATTTGCTTTCCACCCCGACAGAACGGAGGACAGCAGCTCTAGAAATTCTGCCAAAAAAGACCGCTGAACACTTTTTCAGTGGCCTCATTAAAAACTGAGAGCTATGTTTTTTATAAATTCAATTTTTCTAGTTTTTGATAAGCTTTGTCTCTTATATAGTTTTTCGACTGCCAAGAGTCAGATTTCATAAATGGAAGTTCATCCTTTTTCTGGGCAAGCAATTCTTTTAATCCCGGAATTTCGGGGTCCTGTTCATATAATTCGATTAACCCAATAATTCCTGTGGCAGACATATACCCTAAATAATCGATATCAATTTTTCCAGTTGCTTCATAGCGCTCGATGTTTTGGGCAACGATGATTTGATCGATATGAATCAGATTGATGCCAACATAATAGACGAGTGCTGCAATGAAATAAAAGTGAAATAATGACAGCTTTTTAAGCCAAATTTTCACAAATGTATAAGCAAAGATCACCATTAAAAAGATCATAAAGGAATGAGCCAGAACTCTTGTGATGGTAAATCCATATGCCTCCTCGTACATCATCAATCTCATATAAGCGGAAACAAGCATAATGCCGCTGCACAACACTAACAATGATAAAGAAATATTCACAAGCTTTTCGATGACGCCTCGCAATTGTTTCGTATTCGTAATGACAACAGTTGTCACGCTCAAATTGATAAGCGTCACAAACAGCAATTCAAAAAAGCCACGACGGGCATATTCAGCATAAGTATAACCGTCAGCAAGTGTTCCACTAAAAAAATATTTGAATTGGATGATAATAAAAATGACATAAACGACGTTTAAAAGAGCGAGCACGGTTATGGTGATGATCCCATCAAATGAAACTGTCTGAACCAGCCTTTCTTTTTGCTCTGCCTGTAGATTCTTTACGATCAGAGCCTGCAAAAAACCAAAGATTCCAAAACCAAAAATACAAATAATTAGAAAGCGAACAAGATAATCCGCTCTAAAATTAAGCAATTGAGGCAGTAAATTCATCATCTGTGCAAAATAAGCATCTGCTGAAATAAGCAAATTGAGAACAATAAATAATACTGGAACAGCGATGATGACCCCGATGAATATTTTCTTTCCTATTTCATGACTTGCGCTCTTACTTCCCCTTTTAAAATATGTAGCCAAATAGTTGGCAAATTGAAGATGATAGCGAAGCCCATTGATAAGACGTTTGCCTATATAAACCATAAACATCAAGTTCGTCCAGTCTAACTTTTTCGGAGATGTAATCAAGACAAGGTGAAAAATTACCAACGCAGGTATGAGAACAATATTTAGCAAATGAAAGAAGATCACATCATACAAATAAAAGCTTGCTGCCAACAACCAAATCGCAATTAAAACAAAATATCCGAAACGTTGATGGGTCAAAGCAACAGTACGAAATCTCCAGTAAAATACTGCATAAAAAATCACTATAAACAGTAAATATGATATTCCGATTTGCTCTCTAAAAAAAGCTTCTTCTGCCACCACTCCCACTGCTAAACAGATGATTAAAAAAAGCCAATCCACCTTTTTCATCATTGATTCCATTCTTCTTCACTCCATATCGTTAATCTATATATATAGAATTTCTATGTATATAGGTAAAAAAAAGCTCTTCTTAAACAGAAGCTTTTTTTCCCCATTTATAGCTCAATAAACATACTGGGTAGAGCAAGATCGTTAACGCAACACAAAGCATGATAAAAGTTCTCGTTAACAGCGGGCTAAACCATTCATGTGGAATGACATGAAAGACGGTAAGCACCATAAGTGTTAAATTAGGGAGCAACGCGAGAAGAAATGTTCTCTCCATCAGCTTTCTCCCTTTATGACCGAATCCTTTGCCAATTTCGTAGCCAAGCAAAGCCCAGAAGAACATATAGATAAAGGCAATAAGAACTGGAAAGGCAGTCAATTGTGTCCACACGATAGTTAACCAGTCCCAATCAAACAAATTATGCGCCAATGTGAGGAGTGCTCCTCCTCCAAACAATAAAATATTGAGCGTAAGAAAAAGCCATTTCATATTACTTGGCGTAACAGACAGCTCTTCTCTCCATAGTTCAGCTATTTCTTTAGGCTTGCCAAACCGCAAAAACACTTCGGCACGGATTTCTTCTTCCGTTTTTAAATGGGTGAGATTAGCAAGAAGCTCGTCAAGGTGGGCTTCGTACTCCTGTAAGATCACTTCTTTTTCTTCATGATGTTCAAGATATTTTGCCAATTCTGCTAAAAATTCACTCTTTAGCTGTGCCATGCCTTTTTCTCCCCATCACCCTGTTCATCACAGAAACAAAATCATCCCATTCTTGGGTCCTCTCAAGCAACATTTTTCTCCCAGCTTCCGTAATTCGATAGTACTTGCGTGCTGGGCCCTTTTCCTGTTCCCGCCAATAACATTCAATATATTCTTGCTTCTCAAGTTTATGAAGCGCTGGGTAGAGCGTTCCTTCTTTAAAGGAAAACTCATTTCCACTGCGTTTCTCCAATTCCTTCACAATCTCATACCCATACATATCTTTATCAGCTAATAGTTGCAGTAATAAAAGAGAAGTACTGCCTTTAACCAATTCACGATTAAACATTTTATCACCTACCTAGAATTATTAGGTATATAGAAATCCTACACCCTTTCTATCGATTTGTAAAGTGTAGGATTTCTTTTTCTATTTTATTTCTTCATCTGCTTCCCATTTTGCTATTTCTTCCCGAACAAGCGGTGCTACTTTTGTTCCTAAAAGTTCAATTGCCTTCATGACATCCTCATGCGGCATCGTTCCGACTGGCACATGAAGCATAAAGCGTGTAATTCCAACATTTTTGCGAAGATGAATGATTTTTTGCGCCACTGTATCTGGATCACCTACATATAGTGCCCCTTCAAAACTTCTTGCCGCATCAAAAGCAGCGCGATCATAATAACCCCAACCGCGTTCTCTACCAAGGACATTCATTGCTTGCTGCGTTGGAGGAAAAAATTTCTCACAAGCTACTTCATTGCTTTCTGCTATAAATCCGTGTGAATGAGAAGCAACTGCAAGCTTGGAAATATCGTGGCCAGACTGAGCTGCTGAACGTTTATAAAGTTGAACTAACGGAGCAAACTGCAGTGGACGTCCGCCAATAATAGCTAAAACAAGGGGTAATCCCAGTTGACCAGCACGGGCAACCGATTGTGGCGTGCCACCGCTCCCGATCCATACAGGCAAAGGTTCTTGAACCGGACGAGGATACACTCCTAGATTGTTTAAAGCCGGGCGATGCTTTCCGTTCCATGTGACCTTTTCTGATTCTCTAATTTTTAAAAGTAACTCGAGCTTCTCTTCAAACAGCTCATGATAATCGTTAAGGTCATAACCAAAAAGAGGGAAAGATTCAATAAAAGAGCCTCGTCCTGCCATAATTTCCGCTCTCCCATTCGATATCCCGTCAAGCATCGCGAAATCTTGAAAAACGCGAACCGGATCGTCTGAAGAGAGTACTGATACTGCGCTTGTCAGGCGGATCCGTTTCGTTTGAGGTGCCGCCGCAGCCAGCAATACTGCCGGTGAAGACGCTGCATAGTCTTTACGGTGATGTTCTCCTACCCCAAAAACATCAAGGCCGACTTGATCAGCGAGAATAATTTCTTCGACGACCTCACGCAAGCGCTCAGCATGACTAATAACCTTGCCAGTATGGACATCAGGGGTTGTTTCAACAAATGTGCTAATTCCTATTTCCACTATGTATATCCTCCTTAGTTCAGATATCTTTATTTTGAGACTTTTTTTATCCTATCGCAAGTAATAAGCGTGTCCCGCTCTAAATCATAAGTTCAATAAAAAAAATACAAATTTTTGCTAAACTCCGTTATACTTATTATCTAGAGGGGGTGCTACTGATGGAGAATCGTTTAAGATTGTCTAGTTCTTCTTTCACTCATGCAAAGCCTATTATTGGAAAGGCGATACTTTGCATGGGGCGAAACCTTTAAGTTTATCGCTGCGCTAGCTTTTCTAATATTTTGGCTTTGCACCTTATTTCAAACTCAAAATAAGGAGCGAGCGAAAATTGAAATATACAAACGCCAAGAACGTGTTACCTGAAAAGCTAATTTCAGAAATTCAAAAATATATCCAGGGAGAAACACTCTATATCCCTAAGCAAGAACAAGAGTACCAAAAATGGGGGACGGCAAGTGGCAGCAGAAAAATGCTCGACCGTCGCAATGCTGCAATTAAAGAGTCCTATCGTAATGGCTGCAGCATCGAACAATTAGCTGAGGAATATTTTCTTTCAACAGAAACGATTAAAAAAATTATCTATTCATATAGAACAACTAAACGACACGGATGAAATATGGATTCATCCGTGTTCTTTTAGGTAAAAAATAATTCTCATTCATTCTCTCCATTTTAAAAGACAGTCTTCTTCTTTAAAATAGGTTTTGTTAGATGCTAGTGTTGATTTTGACCTATTTTCAGCATACGTGTGAAATTAAGGATTCATACGGTTTAACCTTTGAAAAAGATTATTTTCAATATAGGAGAGAGACATGATGATTGAGAAATTTATAAAAAATGAACAATTTAATTTTATTAAAAAACAAGTTGCCCTAATTAAAGACAGTATTAAAAAGCATGTACCTCCAACTGTTCTAAATGCAACTATTGATTTGGCCAGTGCTAAAGCCTTGGAGTTGTTTCCACATGCATCTGCGGAACAAATCGCTCTGCTCGACCTTTCTAAACTAAAAACAGAAGAGCAATATGAACAATATCTCCAGCAACTTTCAGCATATGTAATAGACTTTCCTCTTATTACAGAACAACAGCTTAAAAAAATGTTTCCGAAAAGCAAAAAGCTAAAGCTTCCCGATTTAACCGATATAGCCAGAAATAGGCTCACTTATTTAGGCTGGAACGATCTTCGTACCAACAAAAAATATCTTGTTTATGAGCTTGATGGAAAGCTCGTTGGGATTGAATGTAAAATGTCGGCAACCGAAAAAAACAATATTTGTTCCATTTGTAATAGCCATGGTGAGGTTGCCTATTTTTCCACGATCACCAAGTCAAAGAAAACCAAAAATCCTGATTATTATAAGGCAATTGGAAATCTCATTTGCACTGATAGTCAAAAATGTAACGAAAAAATTACCAACGTCGATTATCTTGAAACTTTTTTAAAGGAATCGTTGGGCATATGAAAAAAGGAGCTTGAATAAATCAGGCTCCTTTTTCGCTCAACTAGTATAACGGCACCTTCCATTTTTCATCCAGTTTATGGAAACGTGTCACGGAGATCAAATGGAGAGTAAACTCCTCTGGAACTTCCTTTAAATTATAGATAGTGAGTTCAATCGTTGTTTTGTACCTGCCGTTATCATCCTTTTCATCACTAACCCCACTACCACCATAGGTTTGATAAGCTTTCCCGTCTTGATCGACCAGCACCCATTGTCCAAGTTCGGTGGCAGTCGCTTCTCTTCCACCCTCCATTTCGATTTTTAACATCTTTTCTTTTTTTAGCGGGATAATTGATTTCTGTAATGAATACTCATTCTCCATTTTTACTTTTTTAAGTACTATATGATTGCCTTCATATTCAAATGAAAGCGGGTTTTGTTTTTGCTCCTTTGGCTTGACAGTAATCGAAAAGTCAGCAGGAACTGTTTTTATCACACCATCCAGCACAAAAGTCAACTCTTGATCGCTTTTTTTCGGGACAAAGTATTCATTCCAGGCAACCGCTCCAAATGGAGATAAATTTTCCCCTATTCCTTGTATTAAACCGACACTATTAGGATGCCCTTGGCCATCTAAGAATGAGTTCTGATAGTAGACCGGATTTGAATTTTGATCCTCAAGGTGATATTGAATAGCCGTTCCAAAATTCGTAAACATATGAGCGATCTCTTTCCCAAATCGGCTCTCAAGCTTTTGAACTTCCGTTTCTACACGATTCCTTTCATCATCTGTAAAGGATGTTTCATACACAATTTCATTAGTAGATGGGGCCAAACGAACCTCCTTCAATTTCAACTCAACTCCGTCACTGCTTGTTGCGAAGTCATGGAGCGCTAACTTTTCCGTAAACTTGAGACTTTCCCTTAAATCAATCGGGATTTCTAATTCCCAATTTCCTTTTATTCCACTCAAATCGGTGACTTGAAGCTTTAATGTGAACTGTTCCAGGTCCGTATCCCGTAAGGTAAAGTCCATAATTCCATATTCCTCTTCAGAATAGCCCCAGCTGACATTTTGAACTTCAAGTCGATTGCCGTCTTTATCTAATCCATATATTTCATACTCTGTAAAATCAGGAGCATGAATCTCACCATCTTCGTCCAATACTTGGTAAGATAATGCAATCCGAGAAGCATCCGCCACAACGTCTTCCACTTTAAAAGTCAATCCTTGATCCGTTACCTCAGCGTTAACTCTTTTCGCAAAGCCAGCATTAGAAGCCATTCTTAAACCTTCATCAACCTGTTCAGTTGAAAATAATCCCCCTACCCATTCTGCAAAGCTAGGGTGCAATTTAGTTGTAACTCCAAAAGCTAGAAAAATGGTAGCAGCAGCGATTAAACAACGCTTCCACAATCTTCCTCGCTTTTGCTTTTGCCCTTGTTCATACGGCTCAAGATGACCGAGAACAAGCGCTTCAAAATTATCTGGTAACGTTGGATTCTTTAATGTCTCTTCTAAAAATAACGATTCTTGTTCAAGTGCCGCCACAATTGTGGCACAGTCCCTACACTTTTCTACATGAACCTCTATCTCTTTCATTTCCTCTTCTTCAAGCAGGTTATCAACATACTGGGATAACCTATCTATTACTGGACAGTTCATCGAAATAACCTCCTTCTTGTTTCACCGTTTCTCTCATTTTTTTCTTAGCACGAAACAGCTTATTTCTCACCGTAGAAAGGGGGATGTCAAGCAATTCACTTATCTCTTGATAGCTTAGCTCATTCACATACCTAAGCAGAATAATCATCCTTTCATCTTCTGGTAAAGTCCCCACTAAACGCTCCAATTGTCTATTCTTTTCTTTTTGAAGATAGACGATCTCCGGATGATTCCCGTTTACTACATCATCTTCCTTCACCTCGGAAGACTTCATTTGATGGCTCTTTTTCCGAAATTCATCCATGCAATGGTTGATCGCAATGCGATACAACCAGCTTGAAAACGAGCCTTTTTCTTCATATTTATCTAAGCGGTGATATACCTTTATAAACACTTCTTGAACTAAATCCTGCGCGTCCGCTGGATTTTTTGTCATTCTCAAAACAGTGGCATATAATGGGTTTTTATATTTGCGAATAAGATGAGCATATGCTTGTTTATTTCCTGCAAGAACTTCCTTAATCCAATTCAAATCCTCTTCCATTTTGACCTCCTTACTAAAAACCATGGTTTATAGTCATATGTTATAACGAGTGATGCTCGAAAAAAATTTCGCATGAATAAAATTTTCCTTTTGGTTTTAATAGGAAACGACAAAAAGAACAGAGATGCAAATCAAGTCTCTGTTCCTTTGATTTCTCGACTTATTTACCCTTAATTTCACTTGAGTACCATTCATACAAACATGTTTCCTGATCTGTTGATTTCGCTAGCTCGTACGCTTCTTTTTCGCTTCTTTGATTAGACAATAGTTCGTAAAAAAAGCGAATAATAAAATAAAATGAAGCATCTCCATCTATACAATCCTTTGGACCTATGTATGCTCTACAGCCAATTTTTAAAAATGCATTTGCTAATTCAGGATCTCCTAATGTACAACCATTCCCGATGACCAATTGCTTATTTAATCTGCCGTATTCGAGAATTTCTGTCGCACCAAAATTCTTTTTTGGTTCATTATCCTCATAAACCATTTCTCCAAGCTCCGGCATCACTAATTCACCTTCAACTCCATGAAAAGAAAGAATCAAATAGTCACTTTCATTCTCCGTTATTAATTTAATGAGGTCGTTTGGACGTCCAATCCAGTATGTTATTACACGCACATTGAAAACTTCTAATCCGGAACGTATTGCCTGTGCTTCAAGAGCACTATCAGGACCGACAGCTAGTGTCACATCTATGCTCGGCATACTCATAAAAGCTCCCCCTAATATAATCACTAGTTAAATTTTAACATTAAATTTGTTGTACTTCATTCCCCTCGTTTTTTTGTACATATTTACACCAGCATTTGTATACTATAGAGAAGAATAGGAGTCGAAATACGTAGATGCACACACAAATTGCAATGCTTGGATGGAGGTTTTCTTGTGCTCCTCGAATAAAGAGCCTATTTCATGATAGGCAGCAAACACTTTTGTAATAAAAATCTGTGTACCGTTGGAGTATGTACACTCATAAAAACAGTGAACCACAACTATTTCTGAGCCAACATTAATGAGGGCAACCAAGTTGGTTACCCTCTTTTCTTTAAACCTCGGGCTCAAATGTTTTACAATCCGTTTCCTCACTTGTAGAAGCTTTATTTCCTTTATGGCTCACTACATAGATAGCATCCGCATGACATTTGTTCCCGTGGCCCCAATACGTACAGTTGTTTACTTCACATAGAACATCTTTTGCCAAGCTACTCACCCCCTCTCTTTATCATTCACTGAAAAGAGGAGCTAATACTTCGGTTTGAAGTGTAAGTTTTTCTATTTTAAGACGATAATGACAGATGATCGTAATACTGCTTTTTTCGGTAGAAAGATGCCAGCTTTCCTCGAAATTCTAATTGAAAATCTCTTATATCTTCAAAATCATGCGGTGCCACAAAAGAGGGGGGTTTTCTCAACTGGACAATTCCGCTATTACTTAAAGCAGTCGCGACAAATTCGGAACAAAAATAAGCATTTTTACGATGAAGTTCCTTTTTTAACATAAAAGCAAAAAGTCCGATAAAATTGTAACGATAAAGATGTTCCTGAATTTCAATTTCTTTAAGAAAGGTTTGAATTTGCTGGTACTGCCTTTCTGAAACTGTACAACTATAAATAACACAATCTGCTTCGCGAAGGGGTCCGGTAGTAATATTCTCTTTTACAAACCCACCAATGAAAGGGTTATTTGGACGTTTCCTCCCAAAGCTATATACTTCCGTTAAGTTTGGGTCGAGTGAAAGAGAGGCATGATTATAGGTTTTCTTTGTATAAAGTCGAATCACCCTTGTTAGAACAGTTCCAGTATCAGTTAAAAGAATATATATTTTTCTATCCTTCATTGTAAATTCCCCTTTTAATTTTCGGACTCTGTACTTCCATATTAAAGGGAACTTACCAAACTCAATAAGCGGCTTAAGCAATAGATTACTCTAAGACTTAAGACGGATAACGAGGGTGAACGACGATTTTATCGAAATAATCCTATTGAAAAAGCTTGAACGGGACCACGTCACCTTAAGTTACGTTCAATTTAGGCGAATGACGCTACGGTTCGGACTTTCATTCGGACTTGCCCTCGACCAATGACTTCCACTCTGACCAACTAAAACACGATATCCTTGGATGCAAAATCACAAAAAACCGAAGGGGACAATCCCCTTCGGTTTATCAAATCATTAGTTTTCTTCTATTTCTTTACGATTTTTCTTGAACATTTTTGATAAAATTTCATAGACGATTGGAACGACGATCAATGTCAGTAACGTCGAGCTTGTTAAGCCTCCAATAACTGTAATTGCAAGACCTTTTGAGATAAGGCCCCCGCCGCCTGTTCCAATTGCTAACGGGATTAAGGCACCGATCGTGGCAATAGCTGTCATTAAGATTGGACGCAGACGAGTAGCCCCCGCTTCAAGAATCGCCTCACGCATTGGCATACCATCACGTTCCATATGGATGATCCGATCAACCAATACAATTGCATTGGTGACGACTATCCCAATTAACATTAACAGTCCCATCATAACGGATACTGAAATCGTTTCTCCTGCAATCAGCAATCCGACAAATGAGCCAATAACAGCAAACGGTAATGAGAATAGGATCGCAAATGGCGCCAATCCTTCACCAAAGGTAACAACAAGAATAAAGTATACAATCGCAATCGCTGCAAGCATTGCTACACCAAGCTGCGTGAAAGTTTCCGTCATGTCAGCGGCTACACCAGCAACATCAACACGGACTCCTTTTGGTAAGTCTAATTCATCAATTGCTTTATCAATTTCAGCTGTTGTTTTGGAAATATCCTTATCTAGAATCGTACCAGATACTGACGCATAATATTCTCCTTTGCTTCGCGCAAGGGTGTTGAGAGTGGTTCCTTCCTCAACTGTTACAAGTTCAGAAAGTGGCATCGTTGTTCCAAGTGCTGTTGGAATTTGTTGCTCTAGCATTTCTTCGATTGTTTTAGGCTGGTCTTCTTGCTCATGTTGAACGATCACCTCTAGCGTGTTTCCATCCTTTTCAATCGTTGTTAACACTTCTTTCGTATGATTAGGACTTAACATCATGACAATTTGTCCTGCCGTTAAACCATATTGAAGCAATTCATCTTGCTCCACTTTAAATGTATGTTCAACATATGCATCTTCTGCAGTTGATGATACATCCTCAAGACCGCCATTTTCGTTCATGACATCTTCAACCATTTTCACCGCTTCGTTTAAACGGTCTAAATCTTCACTATAGAAAGTGTAGCTAACTTCATTGGTAGACATATTCATGGATGCGAAATCTTGGCTCTTCCATTCTCCACTTTGGTCGATGTTGAACACATACTCTTCAACTTCTTCTCTAACTTCTGGGAAGTTATCCATATCTGAATCAAAGATGAGATACATTAAAGCACCGCCAGCTCCACCACCCATCATCGCTGTCATCATATCTGCACTATCGCTGTCTGTTACGGACACTTGTAAAATATCTATGTCTTCATGCTTTAATAGTTCTTGCTCTACTTCTTCAACATTGGCTAATGTTTCATCAAGAAGCTCACCAGTTTCCGGTGTGTATGTTAAATACATCACTTTCTCTTCTTCGCTTCCCATAAAGCTAAAGCCGATTAATGGAGTTAATGCTAAGCTTCCTGCTAATAAAACAACCGCAATGATTGAAGTAATAATCTTGTGATTCAGCGATTTTTCGAGAACCTTTTTATACCAATTGGATAATTTCCCGGAATCTTTATGGCTGCTCTCCGTTTTTTCTCCGTATAGCTTCTTCTTAAACAAAAAGTGAGAAAGTGCTGGAACAATCGTAATCGCCACAAGTAATGAAGCACCAAGGGCAAATGACATCGTTAAGGCAAATGGAACAAACAATTCACCGACCATGCCACCAACAAACACAAGTGGTGCAAAGACCGCTACTGTTACTAACGTGGACGATAAAATCGGTTTAAACATCTCTATCGTCGCTTCACGTACTAAAGCACGACCTGTCAATTTCTCCCCTTTTAAATGAAGTCGCCGGTAAATATTTTCAACAACGACAATCGAGTCATCGATGACACGGCCGATTGCTACCGTAATCGCTCCAAGGGTCATAATGTTAAGCGTAATATCCATCCAGTTTAAAATCATTAACGCCATGAAAATCGAAACAGGAATGGACACAATGGAAATAATCGTTGATTTAAAATCTCTTAAGAACAAGAGAATAATTAAAACAGCAATTAAACCACCAAATAACGCCTTCTCTACCATCGTAATGACGGAGTCCTTAATTGGCTCCCCTTGGTCAAGAGAAACATCGATTACAAGTCCATCAATATTTTTCATTTCTTCGTCTGCCAAATCCTTAACGGCATCAACAACATCAACAGTGTTCGCCTGTTGACCTTTTATAATCTGAATGGCAATTGCATCTTCTCCATTTGTACGGGATACAGATTGCACTTTACCCACTAATTCAATAGTAGCAATATCGCTCAATTTCACAAATGGAAGCGGCTGCGATTCTGAAGGTGTAACAGGAATTAACATTTCCTTTAATTCTTTTTCCGTCATAAATTTACCGTCTACGGAAACTGCCTGCTCACCATCTTCAAACTCAAATAAGCCTAATGAAACAGCCATGTCACTTGCTTGAATCATCTGTTTAACATCATCTTCTGTCAAGTCAAACTGAGCCATTTTCTCTTCATTATAGGTAAGCTCTACTTCCTCAATATGCTGACCAGTAATCGTAGCAGAAGCTACTCCATCGATCTTTTCTATTTTTGGAAGTAAAACATCTTCCACAGTGGAAGTTAATTCGACAATATCTTCAGTCTTACTGCTTACACTCAGGGCGACTACAGGCATCATATTCATGCTAATCGCTGTAATCTCCGGCTCTTGCGCACCCTCTGGTAATTCTACTGAGTCAAGAGCAGATTGAAGGGCACGTTTTGCTTCATCCATATCAATGCCATAATCATACTCTACTTGAATATTTGACATGTTAGAATATGAATTGGAGTAAACCGATTTTACATCTTCTAGATTCTCAATCGCCCGCTCCAACGGTATGGACACATCTTCCATAACCTGCTCAGGAGTAGCACCAGGATATACATCCATAACCATTAAATACGGAATAGAAATATCCGGAATCGTTTCCATGTTCATTCGAGTTCCGGAATAAATACCAGAAGCAGTTATAATAATGGTCAACAACCAAACTGCTAGTTTATTTTTCAATACAAAGTTGACTAAATTTTTCACTGTTACACCTGCCCTAAATTGACTTATAAAACTCAATTATTTATAATAATGACTAGACGGTCATTTGTCAACGAATTAATCTAGGAGCGAACTAAAATGGCTAAAAAACAATTGATTATGGAAAAGGCACTTGAACTCTTCGCCAAGCAAGGATTCGAAGCCACATCCGTTCAACAAATAACAGAATACTGCGGAATTTCCAAGGGAGCTTTCTATCTTGCCTACAAATCAAAGGACGAGTTAATACTCGCCTTGCTCGACCATTTTATGGAACAGTACATCTCGAATATTGACTACACGGTCAAAAATTCGGATAATGAAAGCCTTTTATTTTCCTTTTATCATTCCGCTTTTCAAACTGTCCAAGAGCACTCTAATTTTGCCAAGCTTATCATTAAGGAACAGGCACAAACATTTAACGGTGAGCTCTTCATCAAAATGCAATATTACGACCAACTGTTAGAACAGTTGATCCTCGCTTTGATAGAGCGTTTGTTTGGTGACAAAGCGACAAAATATGATTTAATCTACACGATTAGAAGCTTTATGAATGTCTATACAGGTTTGTTACTATTTCACAATATCCCTTTTGATATTGAGCGTTTATCGCAAGCGCTTTCAGAAAAAACAACAGTGCTAGCTGAGCATGCCACCATTCCGTTTATCACCGAAGAAGTGGCCATGTTTATGAGAGAGTATCGGATTGAAAAAGAAGTCTCCAAAGAGGAAGTCCTTGAAATCATGGAGCAGAAAATAAAAGAACTAGAAGAATCCGTCGAAAAAGAGTCCCTGCTATTACTGAAAGAGGAAATGATCAATCCATCGTATCACTCTGCCATTATTGCAGGTTTACTAGAAAACATCCGGAGTCATCCCCATTGCAAATGGGTCGCTTACTTATTAAGAAATTATTTTGGCTATGAAAAAAATTAGGAATCCAAATCATCATAAAGTAAAGCCTTTTTTCGATTAAGAGCGGATATCGTGTACACATAAACATATCCTTTGACATCGTAAATTATTTTATTGATGCACCATAATAACAGCTAATGGTAAAGCTGCAATTTCTGCCATAATCATGATAGACTCTTGCATTATTTTTACACTAATAGTAAAATTCAAAATGAACTGGAAAATTGTAGCTAGGGTTCCGCTAATATTATTAGGACAGCGTCCGAGGGCTACATCTTTTACAATATGTAAAAGGCACCTATTGACATAAAAGGTCCGAGGGGAAAGGTTCAACGTATTTGTTATGCGTTGAATTCCTTCTCTTCAGACCTTTTTTTATTTTAAGGAGGTCTGTATTATGAGAAGAATCGATGAGTTAAAAGCCGGTGTTGCCACTATTGTTTTAAATAAGGAGAAGCAAATTCTGTTACAAAAACGGGCCGATGTAGAACTTTGGGGTATTCCTTCAGGACATATTGAAATAGGTGAGACCGTGTCCGAGGCTGCTATTCGAGAAGTAAAAGAAGAGACCAATTTGGATATACGTATAAAAAAGTTAATTGGTGTATATTCTGATCCTCATTCACAGGTGTTTGAATACCCAAATGGAAAAGTCATACACTTTATTACAACTTGCTTTCTGGCTGAAATTACAGGTGGAGAGCTTAAATGCAATTCAAACGAGTCGCTAGAAATTAAGTTTTTTGAACAGTATAATCTACCGCAAAATTTATTAAACATGCATCCCAGATGGTTGGAGGATGCTTTATCCGATAGGGAACTAGCTTTCATTCGTTAAGAAGAATAGATGTTGAATAAAGAAGCATCCTTCAATCTGAAATTCAAAAAAGCTTGTGGTTTTGAAAACTACCTCAAGCTTTTTTGTCTGTTCATTGCTTTGTGATTAATTTAGTGAATTCATTTTGATTTTGAATTTCTCCATCAAAACAGCTGCTTCAAAAAACTCCCTTACTTCACAATACTCTTTAAAATATTATCAATTATTTGTCCGTTTGCTATTGCTCCTGTATAGAGCCAGCTTTCATCTGGAGTGAATTCGAACACGTTGCCAGCCTTAACAGCAGGGATGTTTTTCCACAACGCCTCATTTAACGCTGAAGAACCGCTCGCTGAATCGCTGTTGATCAAGAATAAATATTCCGCATCAAGTTCGACTAATTTCTCTAATGAAATGGCATTCCAGTTGCTTTCTGCACTAGCTGATATTTCTTGAACAACCTTTGGTACCTGAAGACCTAAATCTTGATACATAACAGCACCGCTTGATAGGGAATCACTCACGACAAAGAAGCTGCCGCCAACGAGCCAAATCGCTGCTGCTGAAGGATTTCCGAGCTTATTTTCAATTTGTTCCTTCGCCTCTTTTGCTTTTGCATCATACTCTTCTAATACCTTTTTCGCTTCGTCCTCTTTGCCAAACACTTCACCTACACGAAGTAATTCATCGCGCCAGTCGTTATTTTCCTCAGTTCCAATTACATATGTCGGAGCAATTTTATTATATTGCTCGTATTTTCCACCCTCAACCATACTTGCTGAGTCCATAATAAGTAAATCTGGAGAAAATTGCTGAACCGCCTCAAACGGTAAATCGTGTGGAATCGTTGGAACATCTTTTAGTTCTCCTTGCAAATACCCTTGAATGCTGGCACCATCATTGACGCTCCATTGGGCAACCGGAATAATTCCTAACGCAACTAAATGGTCTTCAAGATATGTAGCGATCACCCGTTCAGGATTTGCTGGAACCATTACTTCATTGCCCATTGCATCCGTCAACACACGTTCCGTTGAAGACTCTGCATCCGTCTCTTGCCTCGTTTGCTCATTTTCTTTTGGTTCGGATTGACTATTTTCTGTTTCTCCACAAGCAGCTAACGTCGCAAGCAACAATCCAGCTCCAAGTAGTTGCATCAATTTCTGTTTTATCATTGGAATCCTCCTAGGAATATGGTAAAATAGACTCAAAAATACAGGTTAAATGATAATGATTATCGGTTTCAATTAAAATACAAAATTACGATAATGTCAATATCCTATCACAAATAATTTTGTCTATTCTTTGAAGAAAGTAGTTACGAACCATGCCAAAAAATACTCAGAATGAACTGCATAGCAATTATCTTATTGGAACAATTATTTTAATCGGCGGTGGTGTTCTTCTTTTTTTCACCATGATTTCTTCCATCCATTTTGGAGCTGCCGATCTCAGTTTTAAATCGGTATGGGAAGCCATTTTTTCCTATGATGGGGACAAATCTTCCCATGTCATTGTCCGAGAGTTAAGACTGCCTCGTGCCCTTGCTGCTGTTACAGTTGGAGCCGCTCTTGCCGTTGCGGGGGCGATTATGCAAGGAATGACGAGAAATCCATTAGCTTCCCCTTCAATTATGGGAGTGACAGCCGGATCGTCCTTTTTAATTGCCATTGCTTTTGCCATATTTCCCGCTATTTCATATACGGGGTTAATTGCTTTTTCATTTTTAGGAGCTGCTCTTGGAACGATTTTAGTATTTGGTATCTCATCCTTATCTAAGGGCGGCATCACACCTGTTAAGCTTGCTCTTGCCGGCTCAGCGATTACCTCGCTGCTCAGTTCGCTTTCTACTGCGATTGGAATTCGCTTTAACGTATCAAAGGACATTAGCTATTGGTATGCTGGAGGCGTCTCAGCTGTTCAAATGGAGCAACTTATGTATGTGGCCCCTTTTGTACTTGCCGGCCTTATTCTCGCTATTATATTATCCCGTTCCATTTCCATTCTTAGTCTCGGTGAGGACATCGCCAAAGGATTAGGTCAGAATACTGGGGCTATTAAATTTCTCGGAACAATCACCGTCCTTTTTTTAACGGGGGCGGCTGTCTCCATTGCAGGGATGATTGGCTTTGTCGGACTTGTTATCCCACATATCGCCCGTTTTCTAGTTGGAGTGGATTATCGCTGGATTATCCCTTGCTCCGCCGTATTAGGTGGACTATTGTTGCTCGTTGCCGATATTGCAAGCCGCTTGCTTAACGCTCCATTTGAAACACCAGTGGGAGCAGTCACAGCAATTATCGGTGTGCCTTTCTTCCTTTACCTCGCTCGGAAAGAAGGGAGGGAGCTGTAATGAATCATTCTTTATCAAAGGACAAGCGGAAATTTAAAATTTTCATGGTGACGACAAGCATCCTTATCGTGTTCATGTTCTTCCTTAGTATTAACGCAGGATTTATCTCAATTCCATTTAAAGAAGTGATCGATACGTTACTCGGAAAAGGAACAGAACACAATGAACTTACCATTTTCAGCTTTCGTTTACCACGAATCATTCTCGCCCTTTTAGTCGGGATGGGAATATCAATTTCAGGAGCTATCCTTCAAGGGATCTCGCAAAATCCTTTAGCTGATCCGGGGATTTTAGGAATTAATTCAGGAGCCGGCTTTGCTGTCGTCCTTTATATGTTTTTCTTTCAAGGCACGACCTTTCTGACGGGAGCATTATCGATCTTTATTATGCCTGCGGCTGCCCTGATTGGTGCATTTGTAGCGGCAATTTTAATCTATGCGATTTCTTGGAAAAAAGGCCGCGTCACCCCGGTTCGTCTACTCCTAGTTGGGATTGGAATTAATTCCGCCTTTAGTGCCGGGTTGATTGTATTTCAGATGAAGATGGAACCAATTGATTTTATGAAAGCGATCATTTGGCTTTCCGGAACGATTTGGGGAACGAATTGGACATTTGTGCTTGCATTGCTGCCGTGGATATTTATTCTTATTCCACTGGCCATATATAAATCAAGATATTTAGATGTATTACGCCTTAGCGATCCTATCGCAATTAGTGTTGGCGTCGATATTGAAAGGGAGCGAAGAATTCTCCTTCTTATTTCAGTTGCTCTTGCAGGGGCATGTGTTTCCGTTGGAGGAGGAATTACCTTTTTAGGATTAATTGCACCGCATATTGCGAGGCGTTTAATCGGAGCAAGACATGCAAAAATCCTCCCTGCCACCGCATTAATAGGAGGACTCCTCCTTCTAAGTGCAGATACATTAGGAAGAGTGATCATGGCGCCAATGGAACTGCCCGTTGGACTCGTCGTTTCCATTCTTGGCGCTCCATACTTCATTTACTTGTTAGTTAAAACGGTCTAAGAAAAACGAAGAGAAGGTACGCTGCTCATTCATTTCCCAGCAGAACGTACCTTCTCTTTTATTCCATATATCCTTCCACTAACTCATAGCACCTTTTTTCTGTCAAGTTTGCTTGAGTACTGAGATATTGCAAGGACTGCATTGATCCACCTTCATATGGGAGCGACTCTTTAGTTGCTGTTTCGTCCCTATAGATAATCCATTTTCTTTGTTCCTCTCTAAGACTGTTCATTTCTTTTTGCGCCAATGTTTTTTCAAGTTTACGATATATTTCATTTAATGCATCATCCCAGCTTTCAAATATTTCCCCTTGGGCTTTTGTCATATCGACCTGCGTACCCGTTTCAAGGATTTTACGTTGTGATGCTAAACTTTTCTCCACGTCCTCCAGCTTCTTTAAAAAAATGGCCTTCTCGCTCGCAGCACTTAAAGCTTCTTCTTCCACTATATTTTCCTGCTGCTCTTTTTGTAATTCCGCTTCTGCTGTTTCAATCAATTGGTCTAGTTGGTTTTTCACATGATTCTCCAATCCTTCCTCCTGTAAAAGAACAAGAGCTGTCGATAACGCATCTTCCCACTGACGCTCTGTGATCGCTTCTTTCACTTCATTTAAAGCCACCAGCTGTTCATAATACCTTTTCGCTTCAGTATCATCCGGCTTTTCAGCTAATGCTCTTTCAAAGGATGCGGTCGCTTTTTCCGTATCTTCACTTTCCAAGGTTGTTTTGCCTTGTTTCATGGCTGCTTCATAATCACTATTTCCACAGGAGGCTAATAAAAACAGACATGCTATGACTACTAATTTTTTCATGACAAACTCCCCTTCCCTCTTCTTATGAATATTGCAAAACCTTCTCTTTCGTTTCAAACGGAAGCTTTCCTTCCATATAAATTTCATGCCAAATCATAAAAACAATTACTGTCCACAATTTTCTGCTATTATCCTTTTTTCCCTTTTGATGCTCGGATAGAAGAAAAAGAATTAAATTCTTTTCAAATAAGTAATCAGTTCTACTTTCGATAATTAATTGATAAGCCCAATCAAACATTTCCTCTCGTAGCCAATGACGAATAGGAACTGGAAATCCAAGTTTTTTTCTATTCAAAACCGATGTCGGAATCAGCCCTTCCATCGCCTTTCTTAAACTATATTTCGTCTGTCTATTAGTAACCGTAACCGTATGATCAAGCTGAGAAGCTACTGTAAAAACTTCCTTATCTAAAAAAGGCACTCGCAGTTCTAAGGAATGAGCCATCGTCATTCGATCCGCCTTTACGAGAATATCTCCCGGAAGCCATGTATGAAGGTCGATAAACTGCATCTTTTGTATATCGTGCAAATGGGGTACCTGTTGATACAATGCTTTTGTAACATTGTCATACTGCCAATCAGGATGATAGTTTTTTAGTAGTACCTTTTTTTCTGCCTCCTGAAAAATTTTTGCGTTCCCGATATAACGTTTCTCAATGCTCGTTGCCCCCCGTTCAAGAAAACTTTTTCCTTTTACCCAATTTGGCAGTAAGCCCGCAAACGTTTTACATTCTTTTTTCAATAAAGATGGCATGTATCGGAAGTACTTCAAGGCATAAGGTTCGCGGTAAATGTTATAGCCGCCGAACAGTTCATCTGCTCCCTCACCGGAGAGCACGACTTTCACATGCTTGCTGGCCTCACGAGCAAGAAAATATAAAGGTACGAGGGCCGGATCGGCAACCGGATCGTCTAAATGCCAAATAATTCGTGGCAGTTCTTTTATAAACTCATCAGCACTGATCACATAGCTAATATTTTCAACACCTAATTCGTACGCTGTTTCTTGAGCCAAATCAATTTCACTAAAGCCCTCCCTTTCAAACCCAACTGTAAATGTTTTAATATTAGGATTTATCTCCTTGGCCAAAGCAACGATGCTCGTCGAATCAATCCCACCTGAAAGAAATGCTCCAACAGGAACGTCACTTCGCATATGCATAGAAACAGAATCCTTTAAAACATCCTGAATTTTATTTGTCGTTTTTTGAAACGAATCGACTTTAGGACAAAAACTAGGTTTAAAAAACACCTCTATTTCCATAGGCTGTCCAGCTTTTTTCATGAAAAATCGCCCTGGCTCTAACCGTTTAATCTCTTTAGCGAATGTGTGTGGCTCTGGTACATATTGATAAGTTAAATAATGATGCAATGATTGCAAATCTAAATCACTATCATGTTGCAATGCTATAAGAATACTCTTCTTTTCCGAGGCAAAATAAAAATCTTCTTCGTCTTCATAATAATAGAAAGGCTTAATGCCAAAATGATCTCTTGCCCCAAATAACTCCCTTTTCTCCTGATCCCAAATGACAAAACTAAACATTCCCCGCAGTTTATAGACAGCATTTTTGCCAAGATGACTGTATAAGGCTACAATCACTTCAGTATCCGATTCGGTTTGGAAAGTATAGCCAATGGCTATTAATTCATTTCTCAGCTCAATGTAATTGTATATTTCCCCATTAAACGTAATCCAAAAACGATTCGCAAATACAAGAGGCTGATGGCCGCTCTCAATATCAATAATACTCAAGCGTCTAAAGCCAAGATGAACATCATCATCAAAAAAATAGCCAGCGTCATCAGGTCCCCTATGAACGATAACAGATGACATTTTATGGGCAAGCTCATGAATCCCACAATTATTTTCTCCCATATACCCGATAAAACCGCACATATACTTCTCTCCTATTCCCAACCAATTTCTAATTATTCTAAGGGCAACGTCACCTCAACCGTTGTACCTTGCCCGTATTTACTTTTAAAGATGATTGTGCCGCCATGCTTTTCCACAATTTTTCGTGAAATAGCTAGGCCGAGTCCAGCTCCGACTATATTGTTGTTAATCTTGTAAAACGATTCTGCAATAAAAGGTAAATCCTCTTCCTTAATTCCAATTCCTTGATCAGAGATAGAACAAAAGAGGCTCTCGTCTTTAATGATCACGAGTATACGTATCTCTGTTCCTACTTCGGAAAACTTTATGGCATTATCAAGCAGATTTAATAACACTTGTTTCATCTTATTGCGATCGACACAAATATTAACTGGTGTGCACTCGAGCTTTAGTTGGACATTTTTTTCCTCTGCCCTTTTCTCAAGCTGAGCCGCAGCCTCTTGGACAAGGTGGTCAAATTTTATTGGCGCAGGCATTAACACCATTCGATCAGATTCATATCTTGAAAAATCCAACAGATCTTCGACAAGCTCGATAAGTCGCTCTGATTCACCCTCAATCATCTTTAGTCCAAATTTTGCCTCTTCTTTCGTCAAATCATCTGAGGATTGGATTGTCTCTATCCATCCTTTAATACCCGTTAAAGGCGTCCGAAGTTCGTGGGAAATAGAAGAAATAAATTCATTTTTTAACTGGTCCGTTTTGACAATCTCATCAGCCATGTAATTCAACGTTCTAGCCATCTCACCTAATTCATGGGGAAACTCCTCTGCTATTCTTTTCTCAAACTTCCCTTTTGACATTTCTTTCGTAAAGTCAATAATCTTATTTACTGGCTTTACAATTGAATCAGCGAGCCTGAGACTTACTAGAAATACAGTAGCAGCAACGAGTGCACAAACAAGAAACCCATAGGCCATGAGGCGTTCAATCGTTTCATGTACGTTTGCTAGAGAAGAGCCATATCGAAGAACACCAATTGCTTGTCCCTCTAATACGAGTGGGATATAAACGGCAATGAATTCTTGACCAGAAAGCTCGACCTTCTCCTCTTCATAAACAGTCGAAAAGTTAAATATATCTGGATTTAACTCATACTTAATTTGTTCATAAAAACCTGTAGACGATTGCAATAGCTCCCCTTGCAAATTTAGCAGTTCAAGATCTGCACCCTTATACTGATAATCCTTTATAATTTGTTCGCTATAATCTTGAAGCTCTCCGTAAAGTCTTTCATTTCCTTTGTCCCATAATGGCGTTATAGCTTCAACATGGTTCTCAAAGGTATTTGCAATCCCTTGATAATAATACTTCGTTAAAGCAAAGCTCATAATCGCCAGCATTAACCCAAGGGTTAGGGTAATGATGATCATAAAATATAAAATAACTTTTCGTTTCATACCCTATTCCTTCCAGTGATATCCACGTCCCCATTCTGTACATAAATGGACGGGGTTGGATGGATCCTTTTCGATTTTTTGGCGAATACGCCTTATATTGACATCAACTACTTTAATATCACCGACATAGTATTCTCCCCATACTTCGTCAAGAAGCTCATCCCTAGAAAAGACGCGGTTTGGGCGACTCATCATGAACTGCAAAATCGAGTATTCCGTTGGCGTTAGCTTAATCTCTTCATCTTCATGTATGATTTTTTTATGAGCTTGATCTAATCGAAAAGATCCGGAAACAATATTTTTTTTCCCATATTCCTCAGGGCTGTTTAACCTTCTCAACAGTGAATAAATCCTTGCCTCCAGTTCGGCTAGGCTGAACGGTTTGCTTAAATAATCATCCGCTCCCATGATTAAACCTTCCACACGATCTTTTTCCTGAGTCTTTGCAGTAAGCATGATAATACCAACTGTTTGATTTACCTTTCTAATTTGCTGACAAACCTCAAACCCATCTATTCCCGGAAGCATGAGATCAAGAAGGATGATCGCAAATGACTCACGCTGAAAATACATTAAAGCATCTTCACCTGTGACCGCCTCTTTGACGATATATCCTTTCTTTCTAAGATTTAAGCTTAGGAAACTTCTGATCGATAATTCATCTTCAACAACGAGAATATTTGTCATGTATGGTCCTCCTCAAAACTCATCTTGCAATAAGTGAAATTGTGTAAATGGAAAATCCTTCATTTCTGCCATTTCTGTATAAAAAACCATGTCCTTCGTTTCTTCGAGAATCGTGGCAGACGCAGGAGCAAGCATATCATTCTCTTGCCAGCGCACCTCAAAAAGGACGTTTCGGCTTGCAATATCTACTAGCTGGACACCATCATCCAGTTTATTCAGCGTCACTTTTTCAAACCAAGCTGGCGGGATTTCAATATAAAACCTTCTCTCACGATCGGTATAGCGCTCCATCACTTTGTGCGAATCTCCATCAATAGAATAAGTCGAGTAATATTCAATAAATGGAATATCTGCAAATGCCGTCTCTTCCCAGCCTTGTGGAATATACATACTCCCTACCTCTAAAACACCATCATTATTCATATCTCGACTATAGAGTGGTTTAGCCTTAATCATATCTTCTTCCAATTTAATTAAACCTTCATCACCGAAAACAACCATTTCTGTCGTCATGGAATGAGCTCCAATTGCACTATCAATGAACAAAGCTTGATGACCATCACTTAATTTTCCACTTTCTACATTTTCGTGAAAGGCGTAAGGGTCTAGACTAACAGTATCAAGTAATTGTAATTCCTTATTCTCGTATTGAAAGAGATCAGCATTATAAAATTCCCTTTTCTTCCCATCAATAACGAGAAGCTCCTCCACTCCATCACGATTATAATCGGCTACATCCACTACATCATAAGGTCTTTCTAATATTTGTTGAAAACTGCCTTTGTTCCACTCATAAATCAATAACTGCTTTTCTGTTTCAAAATCGGAGAAGTAAAGTCCGATCACAACTTCCAATACACCATCCTCATTTAAGTCGGATAACTTAAAGTAATCCAGCAAATAATAATCTGTCTCCAATTTTGTTAATTGCTCCCACTCCCCATCTTTTTCACGAAGAAAGAGGAGTTGAACATTTCGATCGGTCTTATTTTCCCTATACAAAACGACTGCTTCCAGTTCTCCATTCCCAGTTGTTTCCTCCACGAAAATGGACTCTTTTGTTAATCCATGCTTCGCGGTAACGAATTCCATATTTGCTGGGAGCAATTGCTGAACTTTTTCTCTTAATGCTGTTTTCTGCCTATCTCCACTTGGAGGTGATTCAATTAAATCGCTCGGTCCCTTTACTAGCAGACTCGGCTTTTCAATAATGTCACAAGCCGATAATACGATAAAGACCGCTATGAGTATAAAAAATTTCCATTTCCCCTTCAAAATTCGCTACCTCCAAAATTTTACTCCACTTAAGTAACTTAATTATAATGCTCTTGAATCGAGGATAATTTACAAAGTAGTTACAATTTTGCTCTGTTCCATACATTCCTTAGTATTCCCTTGATAAATTTGGAACAACATCATGTTGCAACGCCCATTTAAATATTTTTCACAAATATTACTTTACCTGTCGTAGTAATTATGATACATTGAAATTACTACGACAGATGAAGTACGACAAATGGAGTAATATCCATAAAAACCTGCAGAAAGGAGACTTCTTTTGATTAGCAGTGATGTTATTCGGGGATACAACGATACGATCATTCTTTATTTATTGTTAGAAAATGAGTCTTATGGCTATGAAATATCCAAGCAAATTAAAGAATTGTCTCATGAGAAATACACGATTAAAGAAACCACTTTATATTCAGCTTTTAATCGCTTATTGAATAACGGTTATATCGAAGCCTTTTATAAAGACGAAACATTTGGCAAAAGGCGCACTTATTACAAAATCACCAAAGCGGGAATTCACTACTACAAAGAAAAATGTCAAGAATGGGAATTAACGAAGGAAGTTATTAACCGATTTATTAGGGAGGATTTTATATGAATACCCTTGTTGATTATTTAGATAACCTATTTGCTACTTTGCCGAAGACAAAGCAATTAGAAGACATACGAGCAGATATGCTGGCAAATATGGAGGACAAATATAATGAGTTAAAAAAATTAGGGAAATCTGAAAATGAAGCGATTGGTATCGTCATTTCAGAATTCGGTAATATTGATGAACTCTTGAATGAACTTGACATTCAATTAGAGCAAAAAGAAACCCACTTCCCTTTATTATTAGAGGAAGAGGCTGAAGACTTTCTTAAAACAAGTAAAAAGGCAAGCATGCTTATAGGACTCGGCGTGACCCTTTGTATGCTTGGAGCAGCGTTACTCATTTTATTTTTTCAGCTTCCAAACTTTTCTGAACTTGCCGCAACAACCATCGGTGTGACCACGTTACTTGTTCTCGTAGCCATTGCCGTTGGACTCTTTATTTACGGAGGCATGCTTAAGGACAAATACAAAACGATTGAAAAAAAAGGAGAATTCTCCCTTTCATTCAACATGAAAAAAATGCTTGAGGACAAGGCGAAAGCCTATCAACCGACATATGCACTATCCGTTATTTTCGGCGTCATATTATGCATTCTTTCTCCCGTATCTCTCTTTATCGCCATGGCCATAAGTGAAGAAGCTGTCAATTACGGTGTTGTTGCCTTGCTTTGTATCATAGCCATCGCGATAAATATTTTTATTTACTATGGAGGCATAAAAGACAGCTACAATAAATTGCTGAAGCTTGAAGAATACTCCGAACGTCAAAAGGAAGAAAACAAAGTAGTTGGGGCAGTTGCAGCCATCATTTGGCCACTAGCTGTTTGTATCTTCCTCATCACCGGCCTAGTTTATCAGCAATGGCATATCAATTGGATTATCTTTCCGATCACAGGTCTTTTGTTTGCGATGTTTAGCGCCGCATATAACATCCTGAAAACAAATGAAACAAAATGAAACGAGGCTGGGACATAAATAGCCTCTAATAAGTACCACCCGTGAGAACGGGTGGTTTTCTCTGCGGCTGAAAGCCTTTGTTACTGACCAAACCCTAAAGGGCTACTGAAAGGTTCGCCAATTGTACTACTTCTACTGGCCAGACCTCAAAGGC